>JADJSV010000010.1 GCA_016711505.1 Bacteroidota bacterium
TCATGTCCTTGTCCAGTGGTTTACTTTCATACCCGGTGACTTCTTTAATTTCATTGGCTTTCTTAATATATTCCGGATTGGTTGATGTGCTTAAGATCATGATCACAACTTTTGCCTTTTGCTTTACATCAAGATCTTTATATTCTTCAAGAAATTCCCAGCCATTCATTTTAGGCATATTGATATCCAGGAAAATCAATTCAGGCGGAACCCTGTCTTTGGTCTTTAAATACTTAATTGCTTCGACGCCATTTATTGCTATGTCAATTTTTTCTGTGATTGCAAGTTTGCGTAAAATTATTTCATGGTATTCATTGTCGTCAGAATCGTCATCTATTAATAAAATGCAGTTTAACTTCTTTTTGAGTTTCATAATTTCTGATTTTTTGAAATAGTAAAATAAAACGTACTACCATTGTCCGGCTTGGAAGTTACCCAGATCCTTCCTCCATGCAATTCAACAATTTTTTTGCACTGTGCAAGCCCAATTCCTGTCCCCGGATAATCTTCCCTTGTATGTAATCGCTGAAAGATAGTAAAAATACGCTCGAAATATTGTGGATCAATACCAATGCCATTATCAGAAATTGAAAAAACAAATTCAGTTTGATTTTGCGTTGAAGAGATTTTTATTTCGGGTCTAGTGCCTTTCGCTGTAAATTTTATGGAATTAGTGATGAGATTTTGAAATAAGGATTTCAAACTCTGGTGACCGACCACAACCGGTAATTTTTCAATTGTTATCCGGGCTCCGGATTCTTTGATAATAATTCCAATATCATGAACCACTTCGTCAACTAACCTGGCAGTGTTAATTTTTGTGCGTTCCATATCCTTTCCCAATCTGGAATACTCCAGCAGATCATTTATCAGATTTGACATGCGGCTTGCAGCTGCAATTATTTTATCCATATACCTGTTAGTACCCGGATCTGTATTTGCTTGTAGCTTTTCTTTCAGAAGTACAGAGAAATTTGAAATACTCCTGAGTGGCTCCTGCAGATCGTGTGCAGAGATATATGCAAATTGTTCGATCTCATTATTTTTACGTTCCAGTTCCTGATTCTTAATTACAAGTTGTGCTTCAGTTCTCATTCTCCTGTTAAGTTCACTTACTATCGTAATTGCTAAAAAAATCGTAATGATTATTGCGAGTATACCTTCTCTTATAAATATTGTTCTGCTTTCTTTTAAACTTGAATACGTAATATTTTTTCTTTCTGAAAATAACATTTCTTTTGATTCCTGTAGAGCAAGATTATACTCCCGGATCTTGTCCATGAAAAATTTACCTTCACCGGTTGTCAATAAATCCTTAACTTCCTCTTCTTTACCTGCTCTTTTAAGACTGATAATATTATCAATGTAATTTAATTTGAGATCAATGTATTTATTAAGAGAATCCATCAAAGGCTGAATACTTTTATCATTCCTGGTCAGTTCGATAAGAGTATTTCTTGTTACTAAAATTTCTTCAATTGATCTATTGTAAGGCTCCAGATATTTTTCATTTCCTGTAATGACAAATCCACGCTCTCCGGTTTCTGCGTTTAGTAAATTGGTCAGATTATTTTTTAGATTAAAAATAATTGTTCTTGTATGTATTTGTGTGTCCAGATTTTTCTGAAGCTGATCAATAGAATTGATCGAATACCACATGGTCGAGACCAACAATAAAAGTATGGTGCAAAGAATAATAATAATTCTTGTTTTTACCTTGGGCGATATCACAAAGAGATCTATTTAGTTTAAAAGTTGGTTTGCAAATTTAATAAAGATTTTAATTATTAGTGGATTGTTTATTCTACTGTAAAGTTATATTTTCCGATTAGTGTGTAAAATAATTCTCGCCATCAACTACTTACTCTCATCTCATTCTAAGTTCTCGATAAATCTAAGTGAAATAAAAAAGGAAGCCGCAAATTCTTTCAAGGTCTTGAAACTTTAATGAATAATGGTAAGTTGTATTCAATGATTGAAATATCTAATGAGTCAACTTTCCCGTCTCCTGAAAGATCTGCTGCCGAGTAGTGTACTAGATTATTTGTAAATGATGATTCAATAAATGAATAATCTGCAGATTCAATAATGCCATCACCGCAAAGTGGACACACATATCCATTATTAATTTCTCCGCTGTACAAACCCCAGACCTCGGGATTGCTGCTCAATAAAGCCAAATTTGATTCATAAACCTGACCAGGATTAACAGAAAGATCATAACTTGCATTTTCGTAAATATAAAACGGATAAGCAGTCCATATTGATATTGAATTTCGATGGCTGATCAATATATAATAATAGCCTTCAGTGACAGAATTAAGTTCAACAGTTACACTTCCATCAGTCTTTAGTATGCCGGTTGCTTTGGCTTTTTCAGAATAATTACTTGGGTCCATTAAACTTATCGATATTGTGTCAACGTCATCTATATCTATGGAATTTCCTGTGATGTATAAACAACCTCCCAGACTATTGTTGTCCATCTTGCCGGATGTAATATTATAATATCCCTGGATAAATACTTTCAGGGAAATGGAAATGGGAGGGCAGTCATCCTGATTTCCATTGCAGTTTTCATCAACGCCATTGCACAAAATTTCAATTGCACCATAGTTTATTGTAGCATCCAGATCATTACAATCGGTTCCGTAAGTAATATATGAATAACCAAACGGAATATTTCCTCCCATGCAAATAGATTCTATACCGGCATCATAACCGTCTTGATCCATATCAATATAAATATTAACAATTTGAAAAACTGAGTTGTCAAGATCGTTGCAATCGTTTCCATTTGAATAATATGAATATCCGGTTGGAATAGATCCTCCTATGCAAAGCGATTCGATTCCATTGTCATAACCATCCTGATCATTATCTTTATAAAGAGAGGCTAACTGGAAGACAGTATTGTCGTAATCGTTACAATCAGTACCAGATGTATATAGCGAATAACCCGTTGGAATAATTCCAAAGAAACATATTGTTGTATCACCACTATCATAACTGTCAGAGTCTTTATCAATATATACACTTGTACTTTGTGTAAAATAAATATCGCTGGAGTTGTCACAACCATATACAATCGGATCTGTACTTACCACTCTGATTCTGTAATTTCCGATAGGTAAAATTGAGTCGGGCAAATGACAATTTATTGTACCCGGATCTACCGAAAAAACTGAATTAAGAATAATTGGATTTTCAAAATGACCATATTGATCACTTAGTTGAGCGATAAATAAATTTCCTGTATTAAAAGTTCCGTTCAATGAATACGAAACATTCAGAGAATCATCACTACAAATAGTTTGACTCAGTGTGTCAGTAAAGATTTTCGGCGAAACAGATTGTAAATATTTTGCTATAAATATATTATCCGAACCTGTCGAAGTCTTAAAATTTTCAGGACATCCTGGAGCAAAATCGGAACTGTTCCAAAAAAATCCGCCTATGTAAAAATCACTGTCGTTCAACAAATTTATCTTTGTAGCAAATACTGTTGGTGATTGTTCATTTAATGAAAATGAATTTTCATAATTCCCGTTTTTATCAAACTTCACCCACGTTGATATATTATTCCCAGATATAAAAAGCGAATCAGGACCGGGATCTAAATCTTCTTTTCCCTCTATCGTACCAATAATATGTAAATCGGAATTACTATCAAGTTGTATCGAATTGGGATAAAAAGTGCTATTTGGCGTCTGTGTATAAAGACTACTGATAGTTTTATACCATATCAGTTCACCATCAGAAGAAAATTTTTCAAATAAAGCATCACTTCCACCCTGGCCGACTTCAATTAATAAATTTCCATTACCGGTATCAATGGTAATATTCTGTCTGAATGATGCTGATAAATAAATATTTGATGAATCATCAATAGCCAGATCGGTGCCATTAGCCAGGTAAACAGTTGGAACTATGGCCCAGATAAACTGCCCGTCTGGTGAATATTTCGCCAGATACAACGAACCTTCATGTAATACTGTATCTATGGATGGATCAAAATCTACTATTCCAAATATATTTCCTGTAATGTAAATATTGTTTTGAGCATCTGCTTTAATTGCGTCTGCCGTTTCAATAAAAGCATTTGACGGACTTCCCATTGCAAATGCCCAGAGGTTTGTTCCTGTACTGCTGAATTTAGCGACAAAAATATCTGTACCGCAAGTATAAGCGAAAATGGTATCTGTCCCAAAGGTCAGATAGTAACTAAAAAAACCACTTAATAAAATGTTTCCTGAATTATCTATAGTCAATGCCCTGCCTGCAACGTCTGAACCGCAAAAGCCGGAACCATGACAACTTCCGGAACTCCTGACCCACTCGAAATTCCCGTCATTATCATACTTGGCAAGAAAATATGAATGTGATGAACCATAGAAACAATCACCCGGACCATATACAAAATGCATATTTATACCCGGATCAAAATCAATTGCATCAGATCTAAAACCACCGGTGATATAAATATTGCCTGTTGGATCGATACAAATTGCTTCTCCGTATTCATCGCCTGTTGAACTAATTACTTTTTCCCAGATAAGATTGCCCGATGAATTATATTTACAAATGAATATATCCTGATCATTATTGATTGACCTTTTCGATCCGGTAACGTAAATATTTCCTGAATTGTCGGAGACCATTCCTTTCAATCGATTTTCGGATCCATTGTCAATTGATTTATTTGACACCCATTCTGAACGTTGAGAATATGATAGATTGGTAATGGTTAAAAGTATGTAGAGCAGAAAAAATTTCTTCATATCGTTAATTCATAGCATTTATTTAAATTTTAAATAGGATTATTTCAACCAATAATTTTACAATCGATTACAATTTTATTAAAAGGCTTTTAATTTTCAAAGGGGAATTCTGAAACTTCTAAAGATAATCATGTTTTATTCAAATGATTTCATGAATTAATCTGAAGATGATTTATTATTGATTTTCTAGCGTTTTTTCGCTTTCCGGGTATAAATTTCCATTCATTATAGCTGCATTTTTCCTACTTTTGCCACCTATGGCAACCCCCACAACTGAAGACTTATTCAAGAACATCATTTCCCATTCAAAAGAGTATGGGTTTATTTTCCAATCCAGCGAAATTTATGACGGTTTAAGTGCCGTTTATGATTATGGCCAGAATGGCGCTGAATTAAAGAAAAATATCCGCGACTATTGGTGGAAATCAATGGTCCAGTTAAATGATAATATTGTCGGTATCGATGCTGCTATCTTTATGCATCCTACTACCTGGAAAGCATCCGGACACGTTGATGCATTCAATGATCCATTGATCGACAATAAAGATTCTAAGAAAAGATACCGCGCGGATGTTCTTATCGAAGATCATCTGGCAAAGATAGAAGGGAAGATCAACAAAGAAGTTGAGAAAGCCCGTCAGCGTTTTGGTGAGACGTTTAAGGAAGAAACGTACCGTACCACGAATGCACGTGTTATGGAATACCAGCAAAAGATCGACGATGTAAATGCGCGTTTCAAAACAGCACTTGAAGCAGAAGATCTTGCTGATGTAAAACAAATAATTCTCGATCTTGAAATTGTTTGTCCGATAAGTGGTACACGCAACTGGACAGATGTTCGTCAGTTCAACTTAATGTTCAATACTCAGCTTGGTTCAGTTAGTGAAGAATCGAGTACAATATATCTTCGTCCTGAAACAGCGCAGGGAATTTTTGTAAACTTCCTGAATGTACAAAAGACGGGCAGGATGAAACTTCCTTTTGGCATTGCTCAGACAGGAAAAGCATTCCGTAATGAGATCGTTGCACGTCAATTCATTTTCCGTATGCGTGAATTCGAACAAATGGAAATGCAGTTTTTCATTCGTCCGGGAACTGAAATGGAATGGTATGCGCACTGGAAAGAAACAAGAATGAAATGGCATAAGTCCCTCGGATTTCCGGGTAACAAACATCGTTTCCATGACCATTTAAAACTTGCTCACTATGCAAATGCTGCATGCGATATTGAATTTGAATTTCCATTTGGTTTCAAAGAACTTGAAGGCATTCACTCCAGAACAGATTTCGATCTTCGCAATCATGAAAAATTTTCCGGAAAAAAACTTCAATACTTTGATCCTGAATTAAACGAAAACTATATTCCGTATGTGGTTGAAACTTCTGTCGGACTGGACAGAATGTTCCTTGCAGTTCTTTCGCAAAGTTATGCAGAGGAAAAACTGGAAGACGGTTCTGAACGTGTTGTGCTTCGCATTCCTGCTTTCCTTGCGCCCATAAAATGTGCAGTATTGCCATTGATGAATAAAGATGGTTTACCGGAAAAAGCAGAAGAGATCTTCAACAAACTTAAACTTGATTACAATTGTACCTCAGAAAGTAAAGACACTATAGGAAAACGATATCGTCGTCAGGATGCTATAGGAACACCATACTGCATTACAGTTGATCACCAGACGCTGGAAGATAACACTGTTACAATCCGTCATCGTGATTCTATGAAGCAGGAACGTATTGCGATTGATCAGATCGATGGTGTATTGAGAAGCAATGTTGATATGCGGAGTGCGCTAGCGGAGCTGTAGTGGATTCGTGTTTTGATCCATTTGGTCAAAGGTCAAAGGTCATAGGTCAGCCAGACAACACAGGCTTTTGATTTTGAATCCACTCAATGTTTGGATGTTGACCTCGACTTGACAAGTACTTATTAAAATGTAAAAACTGTACGTATTAAGAGACGCTTTTCTACGCAATAACTTTTTTACCTGCAATGATCTTATAACCTAAATACGCTCCCGGAATATAAATAAGTAACGTCAGAACAGACATCCAGATCTCTTCGCCCATTGCAACAGTATTTACTAATCCTAAAAAAGTAAGTATTCCTCCGACAATTAAGGCCGGATTTTTTGATTCTGACTTGATCAGTTTCGTTGCAACCATTCCTCCCACAATTGAAGCAATGAAATAGCATAAAATATGCAGCAACTTTGCAGCTAATGGCATTGCATCAATTGCTGCCTTGATAGCCGCCGGATCTTTCATATCTATATTCACCGGAAAAGGAAAGATTCTTGAATTTATGTATTCAAGGAGTGTGAGAACGATCATTGATGCTAATAATCCTATTACAACACTCATTGCACGTTTACCGGTATTTGCCATGACATTTAAATTTGATTTGCTAATGTATGAAAATAAAAAAACCCGGATAAATTACCCGGGTTCTTTATATTATTTATTGCTGATTATTTCTTAAGAATAATTCTCTTAGAAGATTCACCATTTTCAGATTTCAATTTAATGAAATAGATTCCGTCTTTGTAATCACTTAAATCAATCGACGGATTAATGTCAGATGCTTTAAATGCATAACGCTTTAATTCATTTCCTAATACATCGGTAATGATTGCTTCAATGTTTTTAGGAGTATTCAACGTAAGATTAACTTGTCCACGAGTTGGATTCGGATAGGCAGTGAATGCAGAAGCAGAAGTTTCTGTAATTCCAACTGAACTTACGCTGGCACAGAAATCATCGAAGGCTACGTTTCCTGAATCTTTGTCGTAGTAGAACATCAAATATTTTGTCCCCGGTGTTAAGTAAAATGCTTTTGTTTCTGAAACAGAAGCTACAGGAATGATGGTTTCTTTTACAGTATATGTTACACCATCGGGAGATTCAGAAAGGATCAATTGACTGTTAGCCATTGTACCCCCAGTAGAAGCATTTCCTTTCATCCAGAAACTGATACTGTCATATCCTGTTAGATCAGGAGTGATCATAGAACAAGAATCACGACCGAATTTATACGAATTCGGGCCGCTTGGACCTGAACTTTGAGTTGAAGTATAATAACTACCAACCGTATAATAAGTTAAAGTAAATCCGTGATAATTTGGACCTGAAGTTGTGTCAAATGAATTCCAGTTCTCGCAGATCTGTGCATTCGAAACAAGTGATCCTAAAATTAAGGCAATTAGAGTAAAGATTTTTTTCATTTATTTATTTTTTTTGACTTCGTTCAAAGATATGCAAAAAGTGTGACACCAAGCAAGGATTAACCGTTGATAAGTATTATTTTGACGTTAAATATTGGGTTTTTTTAATGAAATTCAGGAAATGATGGCGATTTTTTGGTTGAAGAATGCAATAAGAGGTTATAGACTAAAGACTTTAAATGACTTGAATGGGGGCAATTTTTTCTCGCAGAATGATCGGTCGGTTTAAGAGTAAGTTTAAAGTACACCTACTTATTATTAAACTCTGACATGGTTCGATCTACCCCAATCCCAATAAAACTTTTCACGATCTCAACTGATCTTTCAATTCGTTCCGGTAGAGTCTTTTGTTCTTCTGTATTCCATTTTCCCAAAACATAATCAACTTGTTTGCCTTTGCTGAAATCACTGCCAACACCAAAACGTAAACGATTATAGTCAGTAGTATTCAGAGAAAGAGCAATGTCTGCCAAGCCATTATGGCCACCATCACTACCTTTTTTCTTTAATCTCAAAGTACCGAAAGGAAGTGCCAGGTCGTCGGTAATAACAAGTAAATTCTCAACAGGAATTTTTTCTACACTCAACCAGAAATTTACTGCCTTGCCACTTAGATTCATGTAAGTGGTAGGCTTTATTATAATGATCTGATGTCCTTTGAATTTAGTATGATGAATAGTAGCATGCTTATCGATAGTAAATAACCTGTCTGTTGCTTCACCGTTTTTCACCAACGATTTAGCCAAAGCATTCGCTACCTCAAATCCAACATTGTGCCGGGTGAATTCGTATTCAGTACCAATGTTGCCAAGACCGGCGATGAGGAATTTGCTCATTTTTTAGTAAGTAGTAATTGGTAAGTAGTAAGTAGCAAGCTTCATTATATTTCTCTTGTATCTTCGATTCAATAGTATTGACAAAAGTATATTTTTTTAACAAATGAAAAGTGTTTATTGAAAGTAGAAACTTGCTACTTACCACTCACTACTTACCACTTACTAATCAAAAAAAAGCCCGCAACTCTCGTCGCAGGCTTTCAAAGAAATTAATTGCTTATTATTTTTTCGCAGCAGCAGCACCGGCAGCAGGAGCTGCTTTTTCGTCTGTTGCAGCAGCAGCTACAGCACGTGTAATTTTCACTGCTGTAAGTACACTGTTTGGCGAATTTAAAATTTCAACACCTTTCAACTTGATGTCACGAACACGGATATCGTCGCCGATATTTAATTCGTTAATGCTTACATCAATTGAATCAGGAAGATCTTTTGGTAATGCTGAAACTTTCAGACGACGAGTCTTAGTTACCAGCTGACCACCTGCACGAACACCAACTGCATTTCCTGAAACTTTTACAGGAACTTCAATTGTGATCTTTTTGTTTTCATCTAATTCAAGAAAATCGATGTGGTTGATACGATCTGATACAGCATGAAACTGAATGTCTTTCATTACAGCTTTGTAGCTCGCACCGTCGATGTTCAATTCAACTGTGTATACATTAGGTGTGTACACCAGTCCTTTTAGAGAGAGCGCCGGCGTACTGAAATGGATCTGTTCTTTTCCACCATAAAGTACACATGGAACTTTTCCCTCTGCTCTCAGGCGAATGTTTTCCTGTTTTGTCTGAGCTGCTCTTTTTGTTCCGTTAATTGAAATTGATTTCATTTTGTTTTTTTGTTATTTATTAATACTACTGAAATTAAATTAAGAATAATTCATTGATACTTTCATAGACGTACACCCGGCGGATAATTCTCGAAAACATTTCTGCTGTAGAAATGACTTTGATCTTATCTGATTCATGACGAAGCGGAATTGTGTCTGTCACAACAAGCTCTGTCAGTCTGCTTGCAGCTATTCTCTCATATGCTTTTCCTGAAAGAACTGCGTGTGTACAAAATGCTCTGACACTGTTTGCACCTCTGTCGAATAACATATCAGCTGCTTTCGTCAATGTACCTGCTGTATCTACAATATCATCGACTAAAATGATATCACGACCTTCAACTTCCCCAATGACCATCATTGAATCGATCTCATTGGCTTTTTTACGTTGCTTGTCGCAGATAACCATTTCTGCATTGAAATATTTCGCATATCCTCTTGCACGATTTACTCCACCCATATCAGGTGCTGCAATGGCAAGATGCGGAAGATTCAATGAATGTATGTAAGGAACGAATAATGATGAAGGCTCTAAGTGGTCCACCGGAACATCAAAGAATCCCTGTATTTGTGGAGCGTGTAGATCCATCGTAACAATACGTGTTACTCCGGCTGCGCTCAACAGATTTGCAACTAATTTTGCAGCGATTGAAACCCTCGGTTTGTCTTTCCTGTCGGAACGTGCAAAACCAAAATATGGAATTACTGCAGTAATGTAATGTGCAGAAGCTCTTTTAGCAGCATCGATCAACATCAGTAATTCCATCAGATTATCCGATGGAGCAAATGTTGACTGAATAATGAAAACATCACATCCGCGAACTGATTCGTCAAACGAAGGCGAAAATTCTCCGTCACTAAAACGAACTACATTCACATTTCCCAAAGGAAGTCCGTATCCGGTTGCAATTTTTTCTCCAAGATACTTTGTCTCAGTTCCTGAAAATATTTTTACGTTGCGTTCCATTGCTCAGACCCTTTTTTGGGGGCTGCAAAGAAAGGAAAAAGGGGGGATAAAGGCAAATAAAAGTAAGGCTTTGTGCCGGATTAATTGCAGCATTATTTGGCTTGAATCGCCGAATAACCAATGTCTTGACCCTTGAAATCCAGGTGTTCAGTACCCATTTTAACCAATTTGCCAAAAAAACGATGATATTAATCCTGGATATCGGCAGAAAAGTACATTTGTTGTTCAGAGAAGCCCTCCTAACGCTCTGAAAATTGATCATCAAAAACTTTGTTCTCATGAAAAAACTCCTACTCTGTTTATTTTCAATGATATGCATGTTCAATGCAAAAGCTCAAATTGTCTCAATTAATCCCGATAGCGCGCTTCGCAATCAAACCCTTACTACGACAATTACTATGTCTACCGGGTTAATGTTTAATGCGTCTGCTCCATGGAACTCCAGTGATATTTATCTGCAGCAAGGTGGGACAACCATTCTTGCATCAACGTTTAACTGGCCGTCTTATTTTGACTCTGGATTGATGAGAATGGTTTATGCTGATTCCGGATACGCAACTTTTACTATTCCGGCGAATGCTCCAAATGGATTTTATGATGTAAATATTAATATCTATCCTTTTGCTACTCCGGTATTATACACTCTGTACAACGGATTTTTTGTTGGTTCACCTGCCGGAACTGTAAGTGGAAAAGTTTACTTCGATCAGGATCAGGATGGAAATTATGATGCTGGTGAACTACCGGTGTCTAATCAGATGATCAGAATTTCTCCGGGAAACAATATAGCATTGACAAATTATGCAGGAGAATATACTTACTATGCCGATTCAGGAAGTTATCTTTTTGAATATCTCCCTTCTGCTAATTTTACACAGACTTCAGTACCTATAAACTATACAGAAACAATTCCACCTTCAGTGACAGGCAGGGATTTTGGAACTTATTCAACAGCTAATCTGTATAGTAATAAAATAAATATAATTCAAGACTGGTACAGATGTAATATGGCAGTACCACTATTGATCCAGATCCGGAACGATGGATTTTTAACTGTAGAGCATCATGTAACACTTTCTACATCCAATTTCCAATACATTTCATCAACCGTTCCACCGGATTATGTTACTTCTAATTCCTATGGATGGATAATCACAAATGTCGGTGGCGGTCAGGCTTCACTCGTGGGCGGAGGATTAATTTATCAAGCCCCTTCAGCCGGAAGTGTGGTATTTATCCACGTCTCTGACAGTATATTTGACTCTTCGAATAATTTACTTACTGTACTTTATGACAGTTATTATTCTGATGTCCGATGCTCTTTTGATCCGAACGATAAACATGTTTCTCCTGAAGGTGTGTTGTCACAACATTATACTCCAATCAATTCGCCACTGACTTATCACATCAATTTTCAGAATACCGGAAATGACACAGCTTATGATGTATTCATCCTTGATACGCTTGATGCAAATCTGGATCTTTCTACATTCGAAGTTATTGCAAGCAGTCATACGATGACTACACAAATGACAGCAACAGGTGCTGTCAGATTTAATTTCTTTAATATCATGTTACCGGATAGTGGTGCTGATGAACCGGCAAGTCATGGCTGGGTAGAATACAGAATTAGTCCGAACGCAGGATTACCTGATCCGACAGTGATCACAAATACTTCGCATATTATTTTTGATCAGAATGTTCCTGTTGTAACAAATACAACAATGAATACAATGACTGCTTTGCAATATCCGCAATCAATATTTGCAACGGAAGATCAAAACATTTGTGAAACAAGTTGTATTTCGTTTTTGAATCAATCAGAGTCCGGAACTTCATATTCATGGACCTTTGCAGGAGGAAATCCTGCATCAAGCACATCAGCTTCACCCGGTTTGATCTGCTATTCAACCGCAGGAAATTATGATGTTACATTAATTACGACCAATGCACTCGGAAGTGATACTTTAATTCAGCCGGCATTTATTTCTGTAGCAACATCACCGGGAGTTTTCTCTATAGTTCAATCAGGCGACTCTCTTGTAGCTCCTCAGGGATATGATTCGTACCAATGGTATTACAATAATAATCCGATTTCAGGTGATACTTTGTATTATCATGTAGCAACTCAAAATGGCGACTATGGAGTTGTTGTAGGAAATTCGAATGGTTGTGAATCCGGAGTAAATATTCCGAATGTAATTATTGGCGTAGAATATTTAACATCAGGAAAAATTATTGATGTTTATCCGAACCCATCAAATGGAAATTTTGAAATTACTTTCGATGCTGTGTCGTCAGATATGATTGTTGTTACAGTGATCGATAAGGTTGGGAAAATTGTATTCGAAAAAGAAGTACTCGTAAATTCAGGTTCAAATAAAATTAAAGTTTCGAATACAATTTCGCTTCCGGAATTTATCTGCTCAAATTGTCAAATGATAAAGGTGTTGTTTCAAAACGATTGGTAATAAATAAATAGATCTAGCCACATGAAAAAGCTCATATTATCTTTGTTGATATTTTTATTCCATTCTGCTAATACGTATGCGCAGTCTATTGTACCAAATAATGGAATGCAAGGTCAATCGTTGCAAACTACAATTACACTAGCAGCAGGAGCAATGTATAGTTCTTCTGGTCCTATGGGATCTAGTGACATCTATTTGCAGCAAGGTGCTACGACAATTTTTGCCAATAGTGCTTATTCACCTTATTCTGATTGGTATTTTGGATATGATTCATGGGGAAATTATGTTTACACTGATTCCGGTCGTGTTATATTTGACATTCCTTTAAATGCACCAGGTGGATTATATGATGTTGTGGTATATACCTATCTCAATCCATGGGGTACACCAACACAAAATGTTATTCCCGGAGCATTTTTTATCGGTGTTGTTGCAGGAACTATTAGAGGTTCGGTTTATTTTGATACCAATCAAAATGGAGTGCGCGATCTTAACGAACCGCCGATGGCGAATAGTACAGTACAGTTTACTCCCGGCAATCAAATCGCTTTTACTAATAGTCAGGGAGAGTTTATCTTTTTTGCAGATACAGGAACATACACTACCTCTTATATCCCACCACCCACTTTTAGTCAGACGTCAACGCCATTAACTTATACTTCTACAATCCCGCCTTCTGTTACCGGACAGGATTTTGGTACATTCTCATCTTTATATGCACATGATCACAATATCAGCATTATAAGGAATAGGGTAAGATGTAATTTAAATGCATCACTTCCGGTTCAGGTCTATAATTCCGGCCTCCTGCCATCTCAGGATAGAATTACACTTATTACCTCTTCCAATTATATTTATGTTTCTTCTACTGTCGCACCTGACATAATAAACGGTGATACACTGACCTGGAATACTCCGGTAATTAATCCCGGTACGTATTATCACCTTGGTGGTGGCATTACATTCACGGCGCCTGCTGCTCAGCAGATTGTGTCAATAACTGTTATAGATAGTGTATTTGATCTTTCAGGAAACTTCGTTGAAGTGTACACAGATACTTATACATATGAAGTCCGATGCAGTTATGATCCGAATGATAAACATGTAAGTCCGGAAGGAGTGCTTTCGCAGAAATATACACCGATCAATTCAGCACTTACTTATCTTGTAAATTTCCAGAATACAGGAAATGATTCTGCCTATGATGTATTTATTTTTGACACACTTGATGTAAATCTTGACCCTCTGACTTTCGAGTTGCTGGGAAGCAGTCACGAAGTAAATACACAGCTTACTCCCAATGGAGATGTTCGTTTTAATTTCTTCAACATAATGCTACCTGATAGTGGCACTGATGAGCCGGGAAGTCATGGTTGGGTATTGTTTAAGGTGAATCCGGATGCATCACTTCCTGACCCGACAGTAATAACCAATACTGCTCATATCGTTTTCGATCAGAATTCTCCTATCATAACAAATACTACATTAAATACTATGACAGCATTGCAATATCCGCAATCAGGATTTAGTACTGCTGATGTAAATATTTGTGAAACGAGTTGTATCATTTATAATAATCTTTCAACATCAGGTACCAGTTATAACTGGAGTTTCCCCGGTGGTTCTCCTTCATCAAGCACAGCATCCGCACCGGGAGCAATTTGTTATTCTACATCCGGCTCGTATGATGTAACGCTTATTACTACTAATGCACTTGGAAGTGATACTCTGATCCAGCCTGCATATATTAATGTGGCAGTATCTCCGGCAATTTTCTCTGTTGTTCAATCAGGAGATTCTCTGATCGCTCCGCAAGGATACTCAGGCTACGAATGGTATTTCAACAATGTGTTGATTCCGGGCGATACTTTATATTACCATATAGCCACCCAGAATGGGGATTATAGTGTTGTAGTCAATAATCCTAATGGATGTGAGTTGGGTGTAAATATTTCTGGTGTGATCACAGGAATTGAAGATGATATATCTTCTTTAAACATTCTTGATGTGTATCCTAATCCATCTGCAGGTGCATTTGAAATTTCATTCTTATCGCAAGGAATTCAAAAAGTGAAAATTGAATTTTATGATTATGTTGGAAAAGTAATTGAAGCAAAAACTATTCTCTCTACAAATGGCTTGAATAAGATTGCATTTAATTCTTATGAACTTTCATCAGGCATGTATATGTTGAAATTAACAGATAATTATAAATCCGTAACTAAAATAGTAATGATCAAATAATCACAATCATGAAAAAATATTTCTATATCATATTTATATTACTTGCATTCACCGGATCTGTTACAGCACAGATTGTATCGGTGTCTCCTGATACGGCACGCAGAGGACAGATGCTTACCACTACCATAACCATGCAGGCTGGACTGATAACAAATGCTACACCGCCTTTTATGGGAAATGACCTCTATTTACAGCAGGGAGCAACAATTATTTATGCTACAAGTGTCAATTGGCCCGGCACTTGGGATCCTTTTAACCAAATATGGACAGTTGCAGATTCAGGAACAGCTACATTCAATATTCCAGGATCAGTTCCGTCCGGATTATATGATGTATTCGTAACTTTTAATCCCGGCCCGTTTCCTGCAACATATTCAATGCCGAATGGATTCTTTATTAAGGATCCTGCAGGAACAATTCAAGGTAATGTGTTTTTTGATGTTAATCAAAATGGTGTACGTGATGTCAATGATCCACCTTTACAAAATGCGCTCATTCAAATTTCTCCAACTAATGAGTTGGCATTTTCTAATTCAGCGGGAGATTTCATCTATTATGCCGATTCAGGGACCTATACTACTTCCTATGTCCCAGCACCAACATTTAGTCAGACTACGATACCATTAACTTATACATCAACTATTCCACCATCAGTTTCCGGAAATGATTTTGGAGCATTTTCTTCATCTTTTTTATATGCACATAGTGCAGTTATTACGAGGGTGAGAAACAGATGTAATACGACTAGTGGAGTTAATGTGTCAATAAGGAATACCGGTTATCTTGGAGTTCAGGATAGAGTTTTCCTGATCACTTCCTCGAATTCTGTTTTCAGTTCATCTGTAGTTCCGCCTGATATGATAAGCGGAGATACACTAATGTGGAATACTCCGGTAATCAATGCAGGTTCAGTTTATAATCTTGGAGGTGGGATGCAATTCACAATTCCGGCCGCTATGCAAACAGTTACTATGAATGTAATAGACAGTGTTTTTGATCTGTCAGGAAATTTCATTGACGTATACTATGATGTCTTTAGTTATGAAGTACGTTGTGCTTATGACCCGAACGATAAACACTCTTCTCCTTTGGGCGTGCTTGCGCAACATTACACTCCAATAAATTCTGAGTTAACTTATCACATCAATTTCCAGAATACAGGAAACGATACGGCATACGATGTATTCATACTGGATACTCTTGATGCTAATCTGGATCCTACTACATTTATGGTTTTGGAAAGTAGTCATCCAATGGCTGCACAAATGACTGCATCAGGTGCAGTGCGTTTTAACTTTCTGAATATAATGTTACCTGATAGCGGAATAGATGAACCGGGTAGTCATGGTTGGGTCACTTACAGAATAAGACCTGATATTGGTTTGCCGGATCCTACTGTAATAAGAAATACATCATATATCATTTTTGATATGAATGATCCAATAGTCACAAATACGACTATCAATACTATGACTGCCTTGCAATATCCCCAGGCTAACTTTACAACAGGTGATGTGAGTATCTGTGAAACAGATTGTATAATTTATAATAATCAATCAGTGTCAGGTACAAGTTATAACTGGAGTTTCCCTGGTGGTTCTCCTTCTTCAAGCACAGCATCGGCACCCGGAGTAATATGTTATTCTACATCCGGCTCGTATGATGTAACGCTTATTACTACTAATGCACTTGGAAGTGATACTCTGATCCAGCCTGCATATATTAATGTGGCAGTATCTCCGGCAATTTTCTCTGTTGTTCAATCAGGAGATTCTCTGATCGCTCCGCAAGGATATTCAGGTTATGAATGGTACTTCAACAATGTGTTGATTCCGGACGATACTTTATATTACCATATAGCCACCCAGAATGGAGATTATGGGGTAGTTGTCAGTAATCCAAATGGATGTCAGTCGGGAGTTAATATCTCAAATGTCACTATTGGAATTTACGAAACGGTTGATTCAAAACTAGTTACACTTTATCCAAATCCTGCTTCAGATAGGGTTGAAATATCTTACAATTCAATGACTAACGACATTGCATTTATTTCGATTATTGATAAAATTGGTCAGGTAGTAAAATCGGTTGAGTACAAATCTGCAACCGGATCCAATAAGTTTGAATTGAATACTTCCGAACTTTCTTCGGGAATCTATACCATTCAAATTAGTATCGGTTCAAAACTCATCTCAAAGATGTTAATGATAAATAAGTAATTTTCTGTATTGTTTTCGTGTTATAGTTATAGTAAAAATGCTTCTCTGTGGTGGGGAAGCATTTTTTTTTAACGGAAATTATGAACGAATAGCGAATAGTGAATAACGAATAATTAGCTTCCTTTTCAGGTTTTTCTTTAATTAATCTTGTACGCCATCCTTGCTTCCGGTTCGATTATCGAATCACGAATCTCCAAAGCAAGAGCAGTTTTAACTTTTCGAAAAAAAAATTATCTTGCAACTTGTATTGAGAGAGTTATTACCCACACACTATGACCGACATAAAACAATCGCTTTCTTCTTGTATTCTGTTTGACAAAATGGATAAAGAAGTAGTGTCTGAGATTCTTGCTTCTTCGCAAAGGGGAAAATATTCTACCGGTGATCTATTGATTGAAAAAGGATCTGTTCCAAAGGCTCTTTTTATTATTGAAAGCGGTACAGTTGGAATTTATAACGAAGATGTTTTACTTGTAAGGTTGAGTGAATTATCTATTTTGGGTGAAAGTTTTTTGGCTGATGCATCAGCAACTGCCACTATTGTAGCCCTTACGGAATTAAAGACACTGGAAATAAAAACAGATCATTTCTATAATCTGGCAGTGAAGTATCCGCAATTAATATTCAATCTTTTTGCAATTAATCATCAACGACTTAGAAATTCAAATGAATCTGCTCTCAAGGAAGCACATGCACGTGAAGAAAAACTTGCATTGTTAGTGAAAGAGCGTACCGCTGAATTAAATAAAACACTCGAAGATCTTGTTAAAACCAATTCTGAATTAGAAGAAACACGTGACAGTTTAATTGAAACACAAAAGTTCCGCCAGCAATTTCTTGCAAACATGAGCCATGAAATTCGTACGCCTATGAATGCAATTGTAGGTTTAACGAATTTGTTGTTGAAATCCAAACTAGACGCACAGCAAGACAAATATCTGAATGCTATAAAAAAGAGTGGAGCAAATTTACTCGTTATCATAAATGATATTCTTGACCTAGCAAAGATCGAATCAGGAAAAATGGAATTGGAAAAAGTTCCATTCCCTTTGGTTGCTGCAATAAAAAATATCCATACAATTCTTAATCTGAAAGCGGAGGAAAAAGGTATTCAGATGATTGAAAATGTTTCCCCTGATATTCCTGAATGGGTGATGGGTGATGAAACGAGAATTACACAGGTAATTATGAACCTTGCAGGAAATGCAATTAAGTTCACAACCAAAGGAAGTGTTACAGTTGATGTCACTCTGGAAAGTAAAATTGAAGATAAGTGCAGAGTAAAGTTCAGTGTTAAAGATACCGGAATAGGAATTCCCGAAGATAAGATTGATAAGATCTTTGAAAGCTTTGGACAAGCTTCTGCAGATACTACACGTAAATTTGGTGGTACAGGACTTGGTCTCACTATTTCAAAGCAACTTGTGGAAATGCATGGCGGAGAAGTAAAGGTGAAGAGTGTAGTTGGCGAAGGATCTGATTTCTATTTCATCATTGATTATTCACAGACAATTAAACCTGTTGAAGAAAATATCGACGACTCTGCAGCAGGACATAATATGAAAGGGAAGAAGATATTATTGGTAGAAGACAATGAATTCAATCAGCTTGTTGCAGTTGATACAATAAACGATCTCTTTCCGGATGTAATTGTTGAAGTAGCGGAAAACGGAATTGAAGCGTTGAAAAAACTTGAGAGCAACGAATACTCATTTGTATTTATGGATATTCAAATGCCGGAAATGGATGGATATGAAACAACAAGACAAATTCGTAAATTGAATGGTGAAAAAGGACTGATCAGAATTTGTGCAATGACAGCAAATGTTACCAAAGACGAGATAGACGCTTGTCTCGCCTCTGGAATGAATGACTATATGATGAAGCCATTCACACATGAAATTCTGAAGGAGAAAATCTTAAAAAACACTTTTGTTCACGCATAATAGATCCTTTGATGAACCGCTACGATAAAGTATTTTCTTTTATGACTGAAAAGCTGGAAGCAGAAATGCCTGCACGGCTTTCATATCATAGCCTGAATCATATTTTAGATGTGTTAGGTGCGGCGATTAATCTTGCAGAATTAGAAAAACTTTCTGAAGCCGAAACAGAACTTTTAAAAATTGCTGTCCTGTTTCATGATGCAGGGTTTATTAAAACTATCAGAGGTCATGAAGAAGTTGGATGTAATATGGCAAATGAAATTTTACCTCCATTTGGATTCAACAAGCAGGAGATAGATATTATTTCGGGAATGATCATGGCAACTAAATATCCGCCTGCACCCAAAACACTTTCTGAAAAAATTATCTGTGATGCAGATCTTGATTATCTCGGTCGCGATGATTTCTTTGAAATCGGAAATAAACTTTTTAATGAATTGCGTTCACAAGGTTCCTTGTCCAGCGAAAATGAATGGAACTCTCTCCAGGTCAACTTTCTCACCACACACCGGTATTTTACAGAAGCATCAAAACAATTGCGCGAAGAAAAAAAGAAAATTCATTTGCGCGAAGTGAAAAAGTTGGTGATGGCTTCGAATGAGGATTTATAGAAAATATTTTATCTGAAGCTGGATTCATGTGGCTAAAGCCATGCGAGTGCTTGACTTTCTTTTTAATCCGTCAGCTAAAGCTGACGGCAATAAAGTAGGCGCTATTTAGGATTAAAAGATTTAATTCATACAAATTAATTATTCCTGACTTTCATAAACAAACCTATCTTTTTAAGTTGCACTTTTATTGCAGTCAGCTTTAGCTGACGGTTAAAGAGAAAAAAAAGGTGCCGGACTTTAGCCAAACTTATCGTTTAGAAATAGATTTCAACTGTATTTCCCCATTGCCGTCTACTTTTTTGCCGTCTACTTTATTGCCGTCAGCTTTAGCTGACGGAAGAAGAAAGAATCTAACCAGCCCTCGGCTTTAGCCACATTTTTATCTTGAATCAAGCAATTAATTCTAATAAATGCGGGAAAGTAATTCAATCATAACAAAAAACATTTTCATAAATGATAACCTAATTATATTTGAACAAATCTTTTTAAAACAATTATATGTCGTACGCAAGAATTTGGGTTCATTTAGTTTTTGCAACTAAAGAACGAGCACCATATTTAAATAAATTAATTAGAGACGATGTTTTTAAACATATTATAGAAAACGGTAAAAAGAAAAACATCTATTTGAGAAATGTAAATGGATATGACGATCATGTACATTGCTTATTATCGCTTGCAAAAGATCAAACTATTTCACAAGTTGCTCAATTAATAAAAGGAGAATCTTCGTTTTGGATTAACAAGAACAAATTAACAAAGGAAAAATTTGCCTGGCAAGATGATTATTATGCAGTTTCTGTATGTGAGTCACAATTGTTAAAAGTTGCAGACTACATTAATAATCAAGAAAGCCATCATGCAAACAGAACATTTAAAGAAGAATTAGACGAACTCATCAGAGAGCATGGGCTCAATATTATTTCAACATAAACGAAACCCCTGCACTAATGCCCACTGCAGAATATTTCTGCTCAAATCCCGCATCATCTTTTACTATTGAATTCAAATTCATCTGATACTTTGGTCGCAATAAAATATGAATTCCGGGAGACATACAATATTTTAATTCCAATCCGACCTGACCATTCAGAATAATTTTCCTGAACAAATCAGGATCGCTAATTTTCACTACATCATTCCCGGCATTGTTTAGATAATATCCTTTACTGTAAACCAACATTCCCGCAGATACACCCGCTGACACACCGTATTTGAATTTCTTTTTGCCAAAGTAATAACTAAGTGTTACCGGCATTTCAACATATGAAATAATATTTGTTCCTGTACTTTTCAGAATATTTTGATTGATAACAATCTGTTCGATAGAATCACTTTGCTGAATGTAATTGCTGTCAAGTCTTTGAATTGTTTGCTGTGAAAGATAAACAAACCCGTAAACGTAATTTGTATCTGTAACAATTACATTAGTTAAGAATGTATTCCAGTAACTGTTGTCGATCAGAAACATACTTTTCACACCGGGATCATAATTTACTTTTTCTCCGTATTGAGTATATCCTAACCCTAAGGAAATAGAATAATGATCAGTAGATCTTGAAACTGCCAGATTCAATTGTGGAGTTAACACTTCTGTTTCCCAGGAATTTCTTCTGTGTTCAACCATCAGATTTTCAAATCCGGAAATGGATTTCGAGATTTGATTTACACCTGCAAATATTTCGAAACGATATTCTGCAGTATTTTTTGATTTCGGAGTTTTAATTTCTTCTCCTCTGGTTGAATTCAGCTGATGCTGTGCTCTTTCAATTTCAAATTTATTGAAATGTCTTGAATGAAGTGCATAAACTGGCAATTGAGTTTTATTGCTTTCAGATGAAAATGCAACGACCGTGGCGTCTGAACTTATGACCTCTTTCGTATTTAAATTGCTGTTAATGATATTATTTGTTGGGAATATGCCTGATGAAATATCCGGAGTTCCCTGAACAGTAGTTTGGGCTTTTGAATTCGTTGCAGATTTATTTTCACCCGATGAAATTGGTAAAGTGTTTTTTGAGATAAATGAATTTGCAGTTGATTGCTTTTCTGTTTTTGCAATTCTCGGAAGTTCAGTATTATTTTTCTTATTAATGGAATTGGTATTTTTGCTGGAAATATTTTGTTCAGTTAAAATTTCGGTTTTGTGATTTTCTGTACCTGTAGTTTTAATTGACGAATTGTTTTCAGAAATGTTTTTCTGCAGGGAATTATTTTCTTCAGGTGAGTTTTTTTCAATAGCAGCAACAGGAGTTTCAATTCCCTTATGAGAATCAGATAAAATTACACTTTTGTCAGAAGCGATATATAATAGTGACCCGGCAATGGTCAAAACGGAAATGATCCAGAGGGCAGCTTTGCGGCGACGTTTTACTTTGTAATGATTGTCGAGAAGTTTTTCGGCACCTGACCAAAAATCTTCCGGCTTCAATTCTGTCTTCATGATAGTATTTTATTAGAAATGCGATCATTCTTTCTGATCTCATCTATCAATGTTCGTAATGCTTTCTTGGCCCTGTGTAAGTGAACTTTTGATGTTGAAGAGGAAATGCCAAGTAATTTGCCGATCTCTTCATGTTTGTATCCATCTATAACATATAGATTGAAGACTGCTTTATTCATCTCGGGAAGCTGATCAACAGCTTCGATTATTTTTTCTTTGTCGATCGTATGTTCGATCTCTTCTTCTACTGTCAGATTGTTTTCGTAGTATGAAACTTCCGTTGTTTCAATCAATCTTTTATAATTACTGTTTTTTCTGAATTCGTCAATGATATAATTGATGGCAATTCTTCTTGCCCATAATTCAAAAGGGACATCTTTGGCTTTTGGTATATATGTAGAAATATTTTTAACCATCTTATAAAAAACCATATTCAGCGCAGCCATACAATCGTCTTTATTGATATAATAACGACGACAAATTGCATACAGAGACTGGAAACACTCACGGTACAGATCGTAATGTGCTTTCCGGTCATCTTTCCGGCAACGTTCTAAAAGTTCTTTCGATGGCTTCATCTTAAAATGGAAAAAGGATGTTGTAAAATTTACAACATCCTAGTTTCATAACCTGAACTTTTATTCTTTTATAAACCTGGCA
This sequence comes from Bacteroidota bacterium, assembly GCA_016711505.1. Classification (NCBI taxonomy): domain Bacteria; kingdom Pseudomonadati; phylum Bacteroidota; species Bacteroidota bacterium. Next base: position 23,229 of record JADJSV010000010.1, read on the forward strand.
AAAGATTTTTCTCCTGACCGTGTTTGAACTTCAAGGAAATAAATTCCTGAAGCTAGTCCGGATATATCTATTTCAGAACTTTCACCTGATAACATTCCTTCTTTCATTTTCTGACTTGAAACGGAAAGGATAGAATAAATCGTTGTGCCTGACTTAGGGGATGAGGTTACGACAATTCTATCCTTTGAAGGGTTGGGGTAAATACTGGAAATTAGGGAAACATTCTCTTCTACATTAACTGTGTTAAGTTGTGTTGGGGAAACAACATTGATCGTAAAGCCAACATTTGAGCTACGATAAATGATCATTCCTGTTGAGTCAACTGTTAAACTATCGCAATATGTATTTGTACATCCACTGAAATCTGAAACAGTTAAACAGATCTGGAATGTTCCATGGGTTGTATAATTGTGGATAGGATATGCAGCTGTAGATATATTTCCATCACCAAATTGCCATACGAAACTTAGATTAGTTCCGCTTGATAAATTCACAACTGCTAATTGATAAGGCGAAAGTTGTGTAAAGATAAAATAAGAGGTACAGAATACAGGAGTAATGATTGCTGTATCAACAACAATTGTCTGGAAAGTTGAATCAGCACAAGTAGTTCCGTTGTCAATTGAAAACCCTACACTATAGGTTCCCGGTGAACTATATGTATGAACAGGGAATCTGTCAGTACTTAGTGGACTACCATCACCAAAGTTCCATAGATAAGTAGTGGTTGCAGGATCAGTAGTTGAATAATCTATGAAGTAAGCATCAAGACCAAAAGGAACTACTGTAAAGTTTGCCTGACATGGTGCTGGACCTACAATTGGAATCTGAACGCAATAATTACATACAACATTCATTGTTGCAAGGTCAATCAGTTCCATACATACATTGTAAACCATCGGTCCACTTGCATATGTGTGTGACTGGAAATTACTGCCCATTGAAATTGTAGTGCCATCGCCAAAATCCCAATTTGCTAAGTACAATGTTGTATCAAAACTCGCATTAAAGAAAAATGTATTTAACGGACCTGTTCCCGGGAAAAAAGAGAAGTAACAATTCGGTTGAGACGTGAAAGTAATCGTTGAGCAAGTCTGGCAAATCACAGTTCCGATACTATCTGTTTCTGTTGCACAAACATTATACGTTCCCGGACTGTATTGATACATTGTAGTAATGCCTGTACCTGTTCCGCCATTTCCATAATCCCAGGTAACCTGATTTGTAATGCTTGTCGGATGGAATGTAAAATAACCAACCAGTGGTGCCATTGAATCTATCACTACATCAAAAGTACAAGGAGTTGGAGGAGTTGTAACTACGATCTGAGCGCAATAATTGCAAGTATCTAAAAAGCTATAAGATGTCATACAAACATAATATACTCCGGGAACCGGATAAGTATGAGAGATAGCAGCGCCACTTCCGACAGCCCCATCTCCAAAATCCCAGACAACATTTACTAAGCTATTTGAAACAGCAGTAAAATCGAAATCATTTCCATTTGCAGTGATCGCAAGGAATGTGCAAAGAGCAGGGTTATTAAACTGAATATTGAGACAACAAGCTGTAACAGTTGTTTGAAGTATCGTATCAAATTCAGTTACACAAACAAGATACTGTCCATAATTTGAAAACTGGTGGAAAATTGTATTGCCTGTAACTGCAGTTGTACTGTCACCAAAATCCCACATAAAAACGCTATTGTTCGAGACAGGATTTACATTGAAATTATAGACAGTTGATGTGGAGTCGTAGACGTAAGTCATCACACAACCTTGTCCTTTCATTTCAGCGAATGAAAACAGGACGAGTAATAAGAGGTAGATTTTTTTCATGGGGTTAGAGAATTAGTTTTTATATAAGGTAACACGCAGGTGGATTTGAAATGGTTTACATGAATTTAGAAAAAAACAATGGAAAACAAAAACTTATCCGTCAAGTGCTAAAATCAGTAAATTTCCAGTATATTCTAAGAATTAACGATTTCAAGAGGCGAAAAAAGAGTTGAAATCATCTTCGTTAGTCTTAAAGTTCAAATTAAATACTCTGTGCCAGCACTCCAACCTCGCATTTCTAGAATAAACGAATAAAAAAAGTGTAAGTGTTTGTTCGGGAGTAAGTCTTCAGACTTATTACTTAAACTTACACTTACACTTGAACAGTACCCAGGACCGGAATCGAACCGGTACGGCATTACTACCATCGGTTTTTGAGACCGACGCGTCTACCAATTCCGCCACCTGGGCATTTTAATTTTGGTGGGCCAAAAGTAGGATAATTTTATGGCTTTTGAAAATTGTTCGGACGATCAATTAGCTGTCAATTCCATATCTTCAAGTGAGAAATGGCCTCATTTCAAAGTACTTGCATTAAGGTGCGAGAAAGAGAATGATATTATTCACAACCTTCTATTAGCAGTTACTCGGGAAATACCCCTATTTTTGAATCAATCCGTTAATAATGACAGATAAATTAGTCCTAATAGAAAGCTATGTCAGAAAAATGAAACCCGAAAAGCCTGATGATGTCTTTAGGTTATAAGCCCGAATTATCAGAAGGTGCAATAAAATGTCCGATCTTTCAAACATCCACTTTTGTATTCAAAAATGCTGAAGAAGGCAAAGCTTTTTTCGAAGTAGCATATGGATTGAGAAAACAAAATGTCGGTGAAGAACTCGGACTCATATATAGTAGAATCAATAATCCGGATCTGGAAATTCTGGAAAACAGACTTACACTTTGGGATGAAGCAGAAGCTTGTTGTTTTCGAAAGTGGTATGTCTGCAATAACTACTGTACTACTCGAATTTCTAAAACCCGGAGATCTGCTTCTTATCAGTAGTCCGCTATATGGGGTAGCGATCACTTCATTAAAAAGATTCTTCCGAAATTCAATATCAATGTGATTACTTTCAAAGTGGGGCAACAGAAAGATGAAGTCATTCAGATGGTGAAAGATTCGGGACTTGCAGACAAGCTTGCAATGATCTATATCGAAACTCCTGCGAATCCAACAAACGATCTCATAGACATTCAGGCGAAAAAGGAAATTGCAAAATATTTTTCTACAAAAGAGAAAGAGGTTTTCCTGGCTGTCGACAATACTTACCTCGGTCCTTTGTGGCAACATCCGTTAAAACATGGAGCTGATCTTGTGTTATATTCTGCTACAAAATATATCGGCGGACATAGTGATGTGATAGCCGGTGCATGTCTTGGTTCAGGTGAAATGATAAAAAGAGTAAAAGGACTGCGAACCTTTTTAGGTAACATGGCAAGTCCAAATACAGGATGGTTACTCTTGCGAAGTCTTGAAACATTGAAAGTACGGATGGACATGCAAGCTTTGAACGCAGATAAAGTTGCAGCATTTTTAAATAAACATCCAAAAGTTGAGAAAGTATATTTTCTCGGCAATCTCACCGAAAAAGATGGCGAACAATTCAGGATCAGAAATCGTCAGTGTCTTACAAATGGCGGAATGATTTCTTTCGATATCAAAGGAGGGGAGAAGGAAGCTTTCAAATTTCTGAATGAACTTAAGCTGATCAAACTTGCAGTAAGTTTAGGAAGCACTGAAAGTCTGGCCGAGCATCCTGCAACGATGACTCACAGTGATGTAGATGATAAATTGAAAAAAGAACTTTCAATCACTGAAAAGATGATTAGACTTTCAATAGGCGTAGAAAACTATGAAGATATTATTTTTGATATTGAGCAGGCTCTGGAGTGTTAAAGACCCCATGTCCTGATTAGAGTGTCGGACGTGAATATTGAATTGTATTTAAATAAAAAATAGTTACTACCAACAATTTATACAGCCATGACCCGTTACATGGAAGCGAATCTTAATAATTTAATTCTTGATAAACTTCTTTACCTTATCATTGATTCTGATAAAATATATTCCTGCACTCAGACATGTAGCATCGATATCTTTAGGCACTTCGTTTTATATTTTATATAACAATGAATTGAAAATTATTTATTTCCGAATTGTGAAATTATATTTTGAAGGAATGCAGACGTTCTTAAACGATTCAGGAATGTGGATTTCGGGGATAAAAATCAACAATTTTCGGAGTGTGTAAAATAATATACACCTGATTTTATAGAAAGTCCATTTACTATCCCTAATTTAGCATTTTGGCAAATAATTGAGGGCACATGTATTTATAATTCATTTCGCCGTCGTTTTTGCAAGAGGATATCATTTTTAGACAACAATGAATTATTCTCCGTAGGTGAAATTCGAATTTCTAGGTGTCTTTCTAAAAATTGATTCTGATAATTGCAAAAAAAAGATGGCTTTATTAAATATAAGCATGAAAGTAAAAGAGAATTTCGATAAAGCGAAAAAGCGGTTGGTACTCCTGGATTATGATGGGACGTTGGTTGAATTTGTTCCAAGACCTGAAAAGGCATTTCCTACAGAAAAAGTTCTCAGCCTTCTGAATAGAATAAATAATAAACCTGATACGAGATTGGTTGTTATTTCCGGCAGGGGCCATCTTGATCTGGAAAGATTTATCGGTCATCTTCCAATTGAAATCATTGCTGAACACGGCGCAATGATAAAATTGAATGGTAGCTGGAGAAATCTGTTTGATAATTCTGATTCGTGGAAAAAAGTTGTACTTCCGGTTTTGAATCGTTTTACTTTTGCCAGCCCCAATTCATTTGTAGAAGAGAAACAATTTTCATTGGTTTGGCATTACAGGAATGTTCCTGATGATGTTGGCTTTTTGCAATCAAGAGAATTGATCCGTATTCTTGAAAATTCAATTACTTCACTTGGCCTGAAATTGATCGATGGTGATAAGGTAGTTGAAATAATTTCAAATAAGATAGGGAAAGGAAGCGCGATAAAGAATTTGATAAATGAAAACAAATTTGATTACATCATTTCGATTGGTGACGATAAAACAGATGAAGAAATGTTTCAGGAACTTTCAACTAATAAAAAAGCTGAGACTATAAAAGTAGGAAGGGGTCCAACCGTTGCCAAGCATTCACTGGAAAATGTAAAGCAGGTTCTTTTTATTCTTAGAGCACCTTATGGAGAACAATAAAACTAATCATTAATTAATTTCAAAGTAGTTTATGGATGAACAGGTACACAAGTATAAAATGGTGTTATTGAAATTGTTCCTACCTGGCATATATCGATATAAATGCAAATGTAAATTGTTTGTGCATGCCTAAATTCGATAGCAGTTTTTTATTTGGATCATTACTGGACAAGGAAAAAGGTGGCACATTCAGTATTTGTCCGCAGGATGATAATTATACAAGCAAACAATACTATCTTGAAAATACAAATATTCTTTGCACTGAATTTACTTGTTCAGACGGAAAGTTCAGAGTTACTGATTTTGCACCGCGATTTTTACAGCAAGAAAGATATTTCCGGCCATTAATGCTTCTGAGAAAAATTGAATCAATGGAAGGAAGACCGATGGTAAAAGTCACGTGTAAGCCGGTTGGCAATTATGGTGAGATACAGCCGGAAGTGCTTTCAGGTAGTAATCACCTGAGGTTTATGGATGTTGGTACAAACGTGCGCCTTACTACTGACATTTCTCTTAATTATATTTTAGAAGAAAAGTGTTTTGTTCTTTCTGAGCCAAGATATCTGGCATTCTCATATGAATTACCATTAGAATCAGGACTGGAAAGTACTTATGAATTGTTTTTTAATAAGACAAAAGAGTTTTGGAGAAATTGGGTCAAGACAACAGCAATTCCCTCCGTCTATCAGAAGGAAATGATTCGTTCGGCATTGATATTAAAATTACATCAGTACGAAGATACCGGTGGAATAATTGCATCAGGAAGTATGAGTCTTCCGGAATGTGATCAATCAGGGCGGAATTGGGATTATCGTTACTGCTGGATGCGTGACATATTATTCTTTATATGCATTGAATAGCATTGGGCATTTTGAAGAATCACAAAAATATTTCTTATACATTGAAAATATTATTGCTTCTGAAACGGATCATATTCAACCATTATATTCAATTACCGGTGACAAAATTATTTTCGAAAAGGAACTTCCTTTAAAAGGTTATCGCAATAATAATTCACCCGTAAGATTATGAAATGATGCTTATACTCATATTCAGAATGATGTTTATGGTCAGGTAATGGTTAGCCTCATGCCATTGTATACTGATATGCGATTAACCACACAACCTAATTCGAAATCCATTGATATTATTCATTTTCTTCTGAATAAAATTGAAGAAACAATGGATCAGCCTGATGCGGGCATCTGGGAATTCCGAAACCGACGTCAATTACATTGTTATACATATTTATTTCATTGGGCAGGGAGCAGAGCTGCATTAAAAATTGGTAAAGCAATTGGTGATCAGAATTTAATTCAGAAAGCAGAACAACTCAGAAATCTCGCTGCTTCGAATATTGAAAAATGTTACGACCCCATTAGAAAAGCATATACACAGGCAATTGATGTCGATCAACTCGATGCCAGTAGTTTAAAACTGATCTCTATGGGTTATCTGGATCCTGATTCGCAAAAGGCGAAAGATCATTTAGCAGCATTAGAAAGGGAACTTAAATCGCCGGAAGGATATTTTTTCAGATATAAGCATAGCGACGATTTTGGCGTTCCGGAAAGTACATTTATGATTTGTTCTTTCTGGTATGCCGAAGCACTTGCTTGTGTGGGAAGAGTAGCAGAAGCTTCTTTAATGGTTGAAAAACTTATTGCAACCGGAAATCACGTAGGTTTACTGAGTGAAGATATTGGGACCAACGGTAGTCAATGGGGAAATTTTCCGCAAACATATAGTCATGTTGGATTAATGAATGCAGTTTTCCGGATCGCCAGAAAACTCGACAGGCCCTTATATGATTAACAAATTTTATTTCTGTTGAGTTTTACGCTTAATAGAAATGTAAAAATATTATCATGCGTATAAACCTTGCTTTAGTTGTTGCCATTGTAATCTCTGTAGGTATTGTTGCTTTGGGATTTACTTTTTATCAGGTCTCTGCTGAAAGGATAAAACTGACTGATGATCTTGAAAAACGAATGGCTGACATTTCTTTAAAATTATCTGAAACTAAATTTGTGCAAAGTCAGAAAGGAAACCTGAATTATTCAATTGACAGTATTTGTAAAAAATATAATCTTGAAGGAATTACAATATACTTTGGTGATGACAGTATTGTGAGTAATCTGAAAGTTGCGTTTGATAATTCAAAGGATTACGTTTTACAATCTATAGCAGCGGATTCAATTAATGGAAATTTTATATCAGTTGATGGAAAAAAATTGTATCAATATATACAACCATTGACCAGAGAAGGAATTGCAAATAATGCGATCATTTTTTACAGTGATCCTGCATATATTGAAAATTTATTGGATAAGATCTGGTTCAGAAATTTTTTCAGATGGTTTCTACAGGCGCTTTTTGTTTCATTGATCACCATCGTAATTTTAAAATGGGGATCTTCAGTCCGATCAATAGAGTCTCCGATTGGATCAAATCTGCTCGAATGGGAAATCTTGAAAAGCTAAATGAATATCCTCCTGCAAAGTTTTTAGCCCCGTTACATGCAGAAATTACCCAGATAGCAAGAGCCATGCATGAAGCCCAGGCAAAAGCAGAGGAAGAGGCCAGGCTGAGAACTACCGGGGAATCTGTATGGACTTCCGATCGGCTGAAAATTGAAATGGGCAATTTGTTAAATGGGAAAAAGATGATTGTTGTTTCGAATCGCGAACCATACATGCATATTCATGAAGGTAAAGAAATAAAATGTATCGTCCCGGCCAGCGGTATGATCACAGCTATGGAGCCAATATTAAAAGCTTGTGGTGGATTATGGATCGCTTCCGGTTCCGGTGATGCAGATAAAGAAACGGTTGATAAGGATGATAAAGTTCAGGTACCACCATTAAATCTAAATATACTTTGAAACGGGTTTGGTTGACAAAGGAAGAGGAAAGCCATTATTATTATGGATTTTCAAATGAAGGGCTTTGGCCTTTATGTCATCTCGCTCATACCCGGCCAACTTTCAGAATTGAAGACTGGGAATATTATAAAAAAGTCAATGAGAAATTTGCAGAAACTATTTTAGAAGAATGTAAGGATGAAGAACAACCATTTATATTGATCCAGGATTATCATTTTGCATTACTTCCTGAATTGATCAAACGTAAAAAGCCAAGAGCAAGAGTAGCCATCTTCTGGCATATTCCATGGCCTAATCCCGAATCATTTGGAATCTGTCCATGGCAAAGGAAATTCTTACCGGAATGCTCGGTGCTGATCTGATAGGGTTTCATACTCAATATCACTGTAATCATTTTTTGGAAACTGTTAATAATACGCTTGAGTCAAGAGTGTCCTGGGAAAAATTTTCAGTTAAGATGAATGGAAGAAATACTCACGTAAAAGCATTTCCTATCAGTATAGCATTTACATTAAAAGACCTTGATGATAAATCCAGAAAAGAAGGAATTAAAAGAATTCTTGGCGTTCATGGAATCAATGCAGAATTTATGGCTATAGGTGTTGACAGGATAGATTATACTAAGGGCCTGATCGAAAAATTCTTATCTGTAGAAAGATTCTTTGAAAAATTTCCCGATTATATTGGTCGATTTACTTTGGTGCAAATAGGTGCACCCAGCAGGACTTTAATAAAAAGTTATTCGGACATGGTGAGTGATGTGGAAAAAGAAGCAGAGCGAATCAATCAAAGGTTTAAAAGTAAAAACTGGAAACCTATACTTTTTTTGAAAGGTCATCATAGTCATGAACAGATTAATCCTTATTATAAAAATGCAGACATGTGTATTGTCTCTTCATTGCATGATGGAATGAATCTGGTTGCTAAAGAATTTGTCGCCACCAGAAATGAAAATGATGGTGTGTTGATCTTAAGCAGATTTGCAGGAGCGTCACTTGATCTTACAGGAGCTTTGATCATTAATCCATATGACATAGAAAATTCAGCAATTGCTATCAGAAATGCTCTGGAAATGTCAATTTCTGAACAAGAAAGCAGAATGATGCAAATGCGGGAGACTATTGTCGGGAATAATATTTATTACTGGGCGTCTTCATTATTAAGAGCGATGGCTTCGATACAGAATTGATAAATTGGAGTTATGTTATTATCTGAACGTATGATCATCAAGACCATGGATCAAGAATCACTTTCACACAGTTTTCTTTTTTGTTTTTGAAAATACTGTAAGCATGTTCAACTTGTGAAAGTGGTAACCTGTGTGTTATAATGTCGTCAAGTTTTACTTTTCCTTCAATTACATAATTCATTAATTTATCTATGTGCTTATGTGCAGGAGCCTGACCGCCTTTAAGGATAATTCCCTTATCAAAAAACTGACCGATTGGAAAATTGTCGTATGTTGTCGGATAAACTCCAAGAACTGATACAACTCCACCGCGACGAACAGCACTCATACAAGCTTCAAGAACTTTTACAGAACCTTTCTCAAGATTGATAGTAGATTTGACCCGGTCAATTACATTTCTGTCCGGTTCAAAACCTACCGCTTCAATACAAACATCTGCACCACGATTACCGGTAATTGATCTTATAAAATCAATTACATTTTTCCACTTCCTTCCCATAAAATAGTTTCTGAATTTGCAGCAGCTTTTGCTTTATTAAGACGATACTGAACAGTGTCAACATTTATAACTCTCCCTGCTCCCCGAAGCCATGCACTTTTAGCAGCCATGATTCCCACAGGACCTGCACCGTAAATCAAAACAGTTTCTCCTCCTTTAACTTCAGCCCAATCTACACCACTATAGCCTGTTGGGAATATGTCAGTCAAGAATAGCACTTGTTCGTCTGTTAAATTTTCCGGAACTAACCGGGGACCAAAATCTGCATATGGCACTCTTACATATTGTGCCTGTCCACCATCGTAACCTCCATATAAATCCGTATAGCCGAATAGTGCGCCGCCTTTCTGAGTTAGCAGTCCACCTTCAGGACCGTAGTGTTCGGGATTACTATTTTCGCAATGTCCCGGCAACTGATGGTCACAAAAAAAACACTGTCCACATGCGATCGGAAATGGAACAATCACCCGATCACCTTTTTTCAGTTTTGTTACTATACTTCCGGTTTCCTCTACTATTCCCATAAATTCATGTCCCATTACTAATGGCCGTGCCTGAGGAAGGGCACCACTGTATATATGGAGGTCACTTCCACAGATTGCTGTAGAAGTTACTTTTAGAATTATGTCACTTTGTTTTTCTATAATCGGGTCTTTAACTGTTTCAAATTGAATTTTACCACCCGGGTGAACAACTGCTGCTTTCATACTTTAATAAATATTTATTATTTAATTATTTTTTTACTTTTATTTTGATCTGTGTTTTATCACCTGAATTTTTTTTGATCTGTTTTTTCTTTATGGATTTTCTTTTGGTGTTGGTTGCCGGTTCCTGTTGTTTATGAACTATTCGTGCAACAGTACTTTCAGGCATAAGGTTAGTCATCAGAACATTTACTTTATTTGCAATTCCGGAAACAATTTTATCATCGCCACTCATCAATGCCAGAAAACCGTCTTCTGCTACTTTAGCCGGATCAGCTAGTTTACCTTCGACTACAACTTTTGACCGTGTCATATCAGCTTTATTGAAAAAATCTGTATCGGTTGCACCGGGTAATAATGCTGTAATGGTTATGCCGCTATCTTTCAATTCATCCCTGATTGCTTCAGTGAATGACTGAACGAATGCTTTTGTTGCATGGTAAATTGATTGGAAAGGCCCTTTTTGGATCTTGCAACCAATACAAGATTATAATTTTCCTCGGCAAAACATCTTGCAAGTTCATACCCGATACCCATCGTTCCACCTGTGATCAGAACATATTTATCTTTGTCCATTACTGTTATGTTTTAATTTGTTTTAAAGAAACTATGCAGGAACCTTTCTTGCTTTTTCTCTTTCCCAAAAACGATGTTGAGCAATGGCTGAAATGAAATCCTTAGCTGATGCTTCAGATTTTGTTCCGGTAATTACTCCCGGATCAGGTAACTTTTTTGCAAAATAAGTATTGTCTAAAATTTCAGTAGCATCTCTATCCACAGCAATTGCTTTGCAATGCTTAAATGCTTCATTGAGGAAATGAATTGCATCAGCATTATTTTTTAACTCACCAATACTTTTTTTACCACCCGGAACATACACTGCATCATATACAACAGAAGGAGTAGTTAGTAAACTTCTGTCTGCGACAATATCTTGCCCTGAATCTGATTTAATTTTTCCAAGATGTGGTGCAACTGTTTCTGCTTTTGCTCCTGCATCTTCCAATGCTTTTTTCATTTTATTTAGTGAATTCGCGTTCACGCCATCTGCAATTAATACTGCTATTTTTCTTGTGGCAATAGAATCTTTAGGAGTGTTCGCCATACTTAGCGCTTCAGAAATATTTATCGAACTTTTTTTCTTAATTGGTTGATAAGACTTTGGATCGGCATCTGCCGGAATACTTTGATTGACTAATCCGATATCATTTGGAACTTTCAGACCAAGTCCTTCAGCAACTTTATTCGCCAGGCCTTTATCAATCATCGATAAAATCCCCAGCATTCTGACACGTATATCCGGATTTTCAACTTTCCCTAATTCAAAACGAAGTGCATTAATGAGATGTTCTTTTTCGTGTTCACTCTGACTATTAAAAAACAATGTTGCCTGGCTGAAGTGATCCTTGAAACTATCGCTACGCTCCCTTATCTTATGTGCATCAATTCTTTCGTTAAAAGAAGTGAATCCACCATCTTTCATAGAAGCCTGATAAGGACATCCACCGCCAGTAGTATTTGGTTCATAACTACTTTGCCCTTTATTTATAGTTTGACGCATATGACCATCGCGCTGATTGTTGTGTACAGGTGAAACAGGGCGGTTGATTGGGATCTCGTGAAAATTTGGTCCTCCTAATCGTTTCAATTGTGTATCAGTATATGAAAATAATCTGCCTTGCATCAATGGATCATTTGTAAAATCTATTCCCGGAACAATGTGTCCGACATGATAGGCTACCTGTTCTGTTTCTGCAAAGAAATTATCAGGATTTCTATTCAAAGTCATTTTTCCCAATTCGTATCACGGGAACTAATTCTTCAGGAATTAATTTTGTCGGATCAAGAAGATCAAACTCAAATTTGTGTTCGTCTTCTTCAGCTACCAGCTGCACTCCTAGTTCCCATTCCGGAAAGGCACCGGATTCAATTGCTTCCCATAAATCTCTTCTGTGAAAGTCAGGATCTTTTCCTGAAAGATTCTGAGCTTCATCCCAGGCTAGTGAGTGAACTCCTAAAATAGGGTTTCCAATGAAATTTTACAAAAGTTGAACTCCCTTTAGCATTGATGAAACGGAATGTATGAACACCAAAGCCTTCCATCATTCTATAACTTCTCGGTATAGCTCTATCACTCATTAACCACATGATCATATGAGAAGATTCCGGCAGTAATGAAATAAAATCCCAGAATGTATCATGAGCCGATGCTGCCTGTGGAATTTCATTATGTGGTTCTGGTTTAACTGCATGCACCAGATCAGGAAATTTAATTGCGTCCTGAATAAAAATACGGGCATATTATTCCCCACTAAATCGAAGTTGCCTTCTTCAGTATAAAATTTAACAGCAAAGCCCCGTACATCGCGAGCCAGATCTGTACTGCCCCGGGATCCTGCAACTGTACTGAAACGAACAAAGACAGGAGTTTGTCTTTCGGTATCTGTCAGAAAACCTGCCTTGGTATATTTACTCATCGATTTATATACCTGAAAACTCCATGTGCCGCTGAGCCACGGGCATGCACTATCCGCTCAGGAATTCTTTCATGGTCAAAATGTGTTATCTTTCTCACGAAAAATAAAATCTTCCAGTAAGGTAGGACCACGTTCACCTGCCTTTAAAGAATTCTGATTATCATTGATCCTTACTCCCTGATTTGTTGTCAGAAACTGATCGTCAGAAGAAATAGTGTTTTTTTTCAGATCATCTGTTTTTTATTTACGGATGAGTTTTTTATTTTCCTTGCTTTTTGAAGTTGGTGTTTTGCCATGTTTTTGAGTAATTCTGATTTTAGTGGAACAAATTCGTGTGAATCCCGGACAAGAATTTTCGGTATTGGTGTATTATTGGATGAAATCTTTTTTAAAATCCTGTGCCAAAAAACTTGTAATTCATATATCAAAGCGTTTAATTAAATCAGACATTTGTTTAAACAATTTGTTAAGTGACATTTTAATTACGAGTCAAAGTGCCGGTTTAAGATCTGAGGCATGTTATTTTCAATAGTTTATGGAGAAAATTTACCTTTGCAAGATCTGAAAAATGGAAAGCTAATTTTTTATAAAAACTTATGATTGAATCCACACAATGTCTGCTTGTAGACGACGACAAAGATGATCAGGACATTTTTCTAATTTGTATCAAGAAAACAGGTAAAAATATTAATTGTAAGATACTGGATAGTGGTGTTGAAGCAATTTCATATTTGTTATCGAAAATTGAATACACTCCGAATTTATTTTTCTGGATGAACATGCCTAAGATGAATGGTATTGCAAGTTTGAAAGAGTTAAAAAAATTAAGCGGCTGGAGAAAACAAAAATATTTATGTATTTGGACTACTTCGGGAGGATCAACATCTACGGAAGCACTTGAATTAGGGGCAAATGATTTTATAATTAAGCCGGTTAAGACCGCAGAGTTGGTAAACAAGCTTAACCAGATTTTTACAACTGCTTAAAATTTCTAAATAGTCTTTTATGAACATAATCAATGAGTAATAATAATTGGAGAGATTCAATAGATGGCGATAATCTTTATCAGAGAATGATAGAGGAAATTCAGGATTATGCGATTATTTACTGGATACAAATGGTATAGTCCGAATTGGAATCTGGAGCACAGAAAATTAAATATTATTCTGAAGAGGAAATTGTTGGAAAACATTTTAGTACATTTTACTTGAAAGAAGACATCAGGAATAAACTTCCGGATAAATTAATTGAACAGGCCAGAAGTGCAGGAAGAGCAATTCATGAAGGTTGGCGAAGAAGAAAGGATGGTTCAAAATTTTGGGAAGTATAACAATAACTGCAATTCACTCGGAGAAAAATAGTAATTGGTTTTTGTAAAGTTACAAGAGATCTGACCGATAGAAAATTTGGGAAGATAGCTTGCGGGATAAGCGAAGAACGCTATCATCAAATGATAGCAGAGGTGCAGGACTATGCAATAATTTTTGCTCGACATTAATGGTATTATTCAGAACTGGAATGCCGGTGCAGAAAGAATAAAAGGCTACAGAAGTGATGAAGTGATCGGAAAAAAATTCGAATTGTTTTATACTCCTGAAGATTTTAAATTCGAAGATGCCTGATAGACTTTTAAATTATGCCAAAGAACATGGTAAAGCCGTTTCAGGAAGGATGGCGGGTACGCAAAGACGGT
>JADJSV010000011.1 GCA_016711505.1 Bacteroidota bacterium
CCAAATAGTGGGCTTGACGAAACGGGTTGATGTTAAATTGGAAGTATAAGTGCAAACCTCTTTTGCAATTAGTTCTAAATTACTAGAAATAATTGTACTCTTTTTAATTAAAATCTTGTTATCATGGATCATTGACATTGTAAACTCTGTTTTTCAAAGATGCCAATTTGTTCTAGCATAAGCAAATGGAGAACTTCATTTTTTTTTTGCTTTTATAGCTTAAGAGTCAATATAAGTTGCCCGCCAAGCCCTTGCTGAATTATTTTCATGAGCGTCGAAAGCCGGATATCGGATACGTTGTTCTCAATACGAGAAATGTATGACTTGTTTGTACCGCATTTATCTGCAAGCTCTTCTTGTGTCATTCCAAGTTTGGTCCGCGCTTCTTCAAGCAAAGCACCAAGACGAAATGCTTCAAATTGTTGTTCCCAAAGTTCTCGCTTTGGTTGACCTTTTTTGCCATATTTCTTATCAAGTATTTTGTCTAAGGAGGTAATCTTTCTATTGTTTTTCATTTTGATATTCTTCCTTTATTTTAAGTGCCTTTTGAATGTCCGTTTTTGGTGTCTTTTGTGTTTTCTTTTGAAATGCGTTTCCATGAACAACTAAATTTCCTTTGTCGAAAAATGAGAAAATACGGTAAATATTACTCCCAACTTCAACACGAATTTCATAGAGTCCTTTAGTCCCTTCCAAATGTTTGAAATACTTTTCTGGAACTCTTTGAGTCACTTCAATTAATTTAAGTGTCCATTCAATTTTAATTTGCACATGGTCGGATAACCCATTATAAAAATTTAAGAAATAGTTCTTATAAGCTATTACTTGCCTGATTTTTTGCTGCATTGTAAAGTTAACTAATTAGACAACTAAATCAAAAAATATTTTCAAAACTCCCCCAAATCATCCATCGGACTTCTCAATTGATCAAACCCCTTTAGCGTAATGTGTGTGTAAATTTCTGTGGTTTTAATGCTTTCGTGACCAAGCAGACTTTGTATATATCGGAGGTTAGTTCCGGATTCAAGCAAATGAGTTCCAAAACTGTGTCGCAAGGTGTGAATACTGATTTTCTTTTTAATACCCGCCTTTCTGGCCGCATCTTTTACAATCTGCTGAGCACTCCTTTTAGAATATTGACCACCATCCGCCCCTTCAAATAGCCATTCTTTCGGTTGATATTGCTGAAAATATCTCCTGAGTATTTCCAAAACTCGCTCTGATAATATGGTCACCCGGTCCTTCTTGCCTTTGCCTTGCTGTATTCTTATCTGCATTTGAACAGAATCTAAATCTTTGATCTTTAATCCGACTATTTCACTTAGCCTCAAACCGGAAGAATATACCAGCATTACTAGCGCTCTGTGTTTGATGTTATCAATGCATTTCAAGAGTTGTTTCACTTCTTCCTGATTCAAAACCACAGGAAGTTTCTGCTCTTTCCTTGGCCTGTCTAGTAAATATATTTTCCTGTCTCCGTTTAACACACGCTCATAATAGAACTTGATTGCATTGATTGCCTGATTATGATATGATGAAGAAACTTTACGATCTACAACTAAATGCTGCATATATTTTGTGATCTGCTCTTGTGAAATATTTTCTAACGGATGATCTTTATAATAATTACAAAATTGCTCGAAGGCCGATGAATAAACCCTTAGGGTATTTTCGCTATTGTGTAACTCTTTCAATTTTGAAATATACTCTTCAGGACATTTTTTGTAATCTTTACTACTACGATCAGATTTGTACTTCGTAATCGTACTTGCCTTTTCTATTTCATAAAGAAATTTTAAATTCTTTCCTTTGGCAAATTCCTCCAACTCCTTTAAATAACTTTCTTGAAATGGAATACTTTGATATTTCAATTTTGAATTCCAACTGGAATAAGGATAAGATCTCAATTTCTTAAAAATATCTTTGTCATATGAAAAGTAAATTTTTAATCTTCCATTGTTCGCTCTTACAACAAGAAACTCATCTTTTTTAATTTCTCGATTTTCTGATGTATTTACTATAGAAATTTCTTCGTTGATCTCTATTGATAGGATACGTTCTTTAAAATAATCTTTAATTAATTCGAGATTCTTATCATAGTTTGGAATCACCCAATAGTAATTCTTCTTGTCCCAACGACTAAAGCGAAATGAAAGCATGAATCTCGTGTCGGTTTCACTTTTCGGTAACTTGACTACTATTTTCCTGCCACTAACAATTATCGAAACATTTCTATGTTTATTTGCATGATCCACTTCCGGATCATTCTTGGTATTTTGTGGATCTAAGTTTTGTTGAATCGGTTCCTTTGCAGAAATAATCTCAATATCCGGGCACCGTTGCTTTAATTCTGCAAATGCCTCTTTAGTATAAGGAATATGCCAGCTCTTCATTGTAGCACTCCATTTCGCACCGGTTATTTCTTTGATCAGTTGAGTCGACTCTTTCGAATTCGGAAATTCTACTTTTATCCTTTTTCATTCTTATGAATGATTGAACTTGCTTTCATCATAATATCTTTTTAATGTGAAGATATTTATGAATGAAGCTCCTTCGCGATTTGAAACCGAATTTTGTATTTTAATAAACAGCTTTTAAAAAATGTAAATGTTTTTCAAAATAATCAATGATAGATATTTCCCGCAGAGTTCCGCGGATTTTCGCAGACAAAAACACAGATAAGCTATGTATTAATTTTCGGAATTATGGAGCACTAACGGAGTAGTGTTTTAAGAAATGTTACTCCACACTTATGTGTCTTCATTCTTTCTGAATCTCAAAATACACTTCAATTGCCGAGATCAGCCCCGTAGGGGCGACCTGTTTGTAGAAAAAATGTGACATAGGTTTTATTTAGCCCTGTAGGGGCGACCTGTGAATTGCAAGACCGGTAAATCAAACGAATATAGATTACAAACAACCAATATTATATTTTCAAAAATATTGAATGCAAAAAAAAAACATGAATCGACAAATCACAGGTCGCCCCTACGGGGCTAAAAAAAATGACGTCTCTATTTGCTACAAAAAGGTCGCCCTTACAGGGCTAAAATTGAAAATAAATTCGAAGCGATAGAAGAGATCTGATTATTTTTCCAGGCTTCTTTCCTATATTAACCATTTTATATTTTATCGTTTGCAATGTTTATAATTTCATTTTATTTCTATTTTACCATTCCTCTTTAAACCTACTTTTACCTCATGAATTTCGAAGAAAATTATCCCGTCCTCAAAAGTGCCGACCTTGTTAAACTTACCGAAGAATTCGGTAGCCCGCTTTATGTGTATCATGCGGAAACCATAAAACGACAATATGAACGAATCACAAATGCATTCAGCAATGTGTCGCTCAAAATAAAATATGCTTGCAAAGCGCTGACGAATGTACAAGTGCTGAAATATGTACACAGCCTCGGGGCAGGACTTGATGCTGTATCTATTGAAGAAGCAATCATCGGGATCAAAGCGGGATTTACACCGAAGGAAATTCTGTTTACACCGAATGGAGTAGCTTTCGATGAGATCAAACAAGCTGTTGATATGGGACTTGTTATCAATATCGACAACATTTCTGTACTCGAACAATTCGGACATGAGTATGAAGGTCGTGTTCCTTGTTGCATCCGGCTTAATCCGCACATTGCAGCAGGAGGAAACTCACACATTCAAACCGGACATATCGATTCTAAATTCGGAATTTCTATTCATCAGCTCAGACATGTTTTACGAATTGTGACTTCATGCAAAATGAAAGTGAACGGACTGCATATTCATACCGGTTCGGAAATTCTTGACAGTTCTGTTTTCTTACGTGTTGCTGAATTGATGTTCGAAGAAGCAAAACAATTTCCGGATCTTGAATTTATTGATTTCGGAAGTGGATTCAAAGTCGCATACAAAGAAGGCGACTATACAACAGACATTGAAGAACTCGCAAGTGAATTTACATTGCTCTTCAATAATTTCTGTACCGACTATGGCAAAAAACTTGAACTGTGGTTTGAACCGGGAAAATTTCTCGTCAGTGAAGCCGGCGTTCTGCTTACTCAAGTCAACACTGTTAAACAAACGATGTCAACTGTTTTCGCCGGCGTTAACTCCGGACAAAATCATTTGATCCGGCCAATGTTTTACGATGCATATCATCATATAATCAATATCAGTAATCCAACCGGAAAACAAAGACTCTATACTGTTGTCGGTTACATCTGCGAAACGGATACGTTCGGTTGGGATCGCAAAATGGCCGAAGTCCGCGAAGGTGACATTCTTGCCATCCTCAATGCCGGCGCTTACGGTTTCTCAATGAGCAACAATTACAATTCCCGCCTCCGTCCCGCCGAAGTCATGATAGAAAACGGAAAAGCGAGATTGATAAGGAGGAGGGAGACGGTGGAGGATCTTCTCAAGACCCAGATCATGTAGGGCATTGATTATGAGTATTGTTGCAGGTTCCAAGTTACAGGTTTCAGGTTGCGACAACCTGAAACCTGTAACCTGCAACATACACTCTGTATACCCGAGTCAAATTCCTTTTAATTTTCCGTCCAACCTTCAACCCTATTGCTTAATTTCGCCTACCAATGTCCCTCCACTCCGAACAATTTCTCATAGACGCCGAAGACCGCGTGTTCAATAAAGAACATCGAAGGAAACTGGCGTTTAATATTCTTCAGTACGATAAAAAAGTTGTTGACGGAAAACTTCAGTACGACGATTTTGAAACTGCTCGTCAACGGGCAGCGATGCTGAAGTGGAAGGTGATGGAAAATCTCGATAAATATTTAACTGAGTTCGAATCGAATTTTTCTAAACGCGGAGGCAAAGTGATCTGGGCACAGGATGCTGATGAAGCGATATCTGAAATGATGCGCATCATGAAACATGCTAAAGCGAAAACTGTCGTTAAAGCAAAGTCGATGACTACTGAAGAGATTCATGTCAACGAAGCACTCACTGCTGAAAATATTGAATCGCTCGAAACAGATCTTGGTGAATTCATCGTTCAATTACGCAATGAATCTCCTTATCACATTGTAACTCCTGCAATGCATCTTTCAAAAGAAGATGTTGCAAAAACATTCAACGAAAAATTTAAACTTCCGCTTACAAGTACTCCTAAAGAGATCACTGCTTTCGTAAGAGAAAAATTGCGAGAGAAATATCAGATCGCTGATGTTGGAATTACAGGCGCAAACTTTTTAATTGCAGATTCCGGTTCTGTTTGTGTAACTGAAAACGAAGGCAATGCTTTAATGTCAATTGCTTTTCCTAAAATTCAGATCGCAATTGTTGGAATTGAAAAAATTATACCGACACTTACTGATCTCGATCTTTTCTGGCCTTTGCTTGCAACACATGGTACAGGACAAAATATAACTGTTTACAATTCTATTTCTACCGGTCCTCGACAAGACGGTGAGTTGGATGGTCCGGATGAGATGTATGTTATTCTTCTTGACAATGGCCGCACGCAATTGCTCGCACAACAAGAGCAACGTCAGGCATTATCCTGTATTCGTTGCGGTGCATGTCTGAACGGTTGTCCGATTTACAAAGGAGTAGGAGGGCATGCATACGGTTCAACTTACAGCGGACCGATTGGTTCTATCATCACTCCGCATTACAAAGGTATGGAAGAGTTCAAGCATTTGAGTTATGCTTCATCTCTATGCGGAAAGTGTACAGAAGTTTGTCCGGTGAAGATTGATTTGCATAAATTACTCCTGTATAATCGCCGCGATTCTGTTGAACAAAAATTAAATCCATTCTCCGAAAAATTTATTTTTACGATATGGAAAAAAGCAATGCTGAACAGAAGTCTGATGAATGGCGGCGGATCGAGAATAAAAAACTTTTTCTTAAGAAACTTTTTCCGTTCCAAATGGGGCGAAAGACGCGAATTGCCGGAAGTGGCACCGAAGTCGTTTAATGAGATGTGGAGAAATAAGTAAGTAGTAAGTGGTAAGTAGTGAATAGCACTACCAAAGTTTATCCTCTGCGTTGCTATATACAAAGGTTTAGGCTATGACAAAATTTTCATTGCACTTTTCGCCACTCTTTACTCACTAAAATGAAATATGCAATTGAATCCATTTTACCTTTGCAACTCAGCACTCACCAGAATTATAAATGCACTTAAATCTATGTAACCTTTGCAACTCACCACTTACCACTCACTACTCACCAAAAAAAAAGCCCACCCCCCGGCAGACTTTTTCATTTTCATGTATTCAGAATCTCTTATTGAAAACTCAGTCTCTGATTTCTTTCGGCTAGTAATTGCATGATCACTTTGTAATCTGCAAGTGATACCGGACGAACGTTCAGGATCTGGTCTACTTCGACATGTTGTGCAATGCGGCGACATGTTTCTTTGTCGTAGCGATCGAAAGCACTTTTATATGCATTCATCTGTTCTTGCGGAATGAAGAAAAATTCTACTTCTGCTTTTTCCAGATTGTATTTATTGATAACGATTCCCGGTTCTTTACGTCCGTCTCTGAATGAAAACATGCTGTAAACATGTATGAAGTCTTGTATCTCAATTGTTGTCATGTGTGGGTTGTTGTTGAATTGTTTAACGAAAGTAGGTCTGAAGCTGTCCCTCATCAATTTCGTTTGGTAAACACCGAACAATGATGGATGAATGGGAGTCAGGCTTTGGTTATTGGATTTTGTTGATGCTTGAAATAATTAAAAAAACATTCCACAGTTAGGAATAATGGGCTTTTAAACATGAATTTAATGGATTTCCGCGATTACCGGCATTTTGACCTCTGAATTAAAAGATAAATTAATGGGTTTCAGGATTTTGTCGATTTAAAAAATTGCGATAAATCTTATAATCCCGCTTTAGTTAAAAATAATCTTCCCTGTAATCCCATTAATCCATTAAATCCTGGTCAAATCCTGGTCCTAAATCAAAGTAAAAAACCCGCGGGCTGCGTTCCCTCGGGTTTTTATAAAAAGGTTAGAGAAAAATTGAACTAATGTGAAAAGCTGCCACAAATATGGGACATATTAACTACATACCCTATACCTACTACTAGTAGTATTTCACATCATTTTTATGCGATTTTTGGGCATTATTCCATATAATTACGTTGAATTTATACTAATAAGTTGATTATTAATAGAGTAGAATGTTTGCTTGAGAGAAGTTTGTCTCTCCACTTTCGGAAATTATTTACTGGTATAGTAAATCCTGATCAGCCCGGCTAAATTCTTCGCCTCGAGTTTTTTCATGATCTGTTTCCGATGAAGATTTATTGTATGGATACTTATATTCAGCTTTTTCGAAATTTCAACTGATGAATGTTCTTCAACGATCAGATCCAGAATTTCAAGTTCGCGTGACGACAGATTTTTGAATGCTTGCTTTGGAGAATTCTCTTCCAACTCCTCACGTAATTTTTTCAGATAATCCAGTTCGACGTATGTTTTACCATCAATCACTTTTATGTTTCCTGCTTTCTGTTCCGAGATCTTTTGATTCATTAAATTCTGGTCGATCAATCGGAATGATCCAAAAATAAGTTTGATCCGGCCTTCTTCGTCACGTTCTAGTACATTTGAATCAGTATCAACTGATACATATTCACCTTTTGAATTTTTTATCCGGAAGGTATTTGTGTATTCAACATGATCATACAAAGCACCTAATTTATTTTTCATTATCACCCATTCGTTGTGACTTGCAAATAATTTAGTAATATCATCAGGATGTACAATAGAAAAAAGAAATAACCACCCACCAAGATTGAAATGAATAGGCTGCCATCCAAGTATTGTTCTAACAGAATCACTTGTGAAGGCATATCTTCCGGTTTGAATATTGGTCATAAACCACACAGCATCATTCCTACTATTCATTGCCCTTAGAATACTTTCTTCAAATAAATTATTTTTTAATAATTCACCGTTTTTTTCCGGATAAAGTAATATTAAAACCTTTCCAACTTTAAAATTTACATTCCAGATATTAAATGCGATAAATGAAATTTTCTCTGATGAATTCGAAAAATTAAATTTCTCAGTAGAAACACAAATTAAATTATTGCTGAGAGCTGAATCAATTGATTTTTTTACACCCGTACTTACTAAAGAATTTAAATTTAATGCACTCTTATCCTTTCTATTGTAACCTGATGAAGTCAGAAAGTGATCATTTGCATAAACAACCTTTCCTTCAGGATTTAAAATAAGAACTTTTTCCTCGGTAAAGGATAAAACTTCTTTCATTGAAAAATATAATCTTTAAGCGAATACATAAAAATACTTTGTCAGGTTAAAATGAACTGATTTGATTTTTGTACAAGTTCAGCTGTATTTTTGGCATTCATCTTTATCATCAGGTTTTTCCGGTAGGAATTTACCGATGTTATTTTAATACAAAGAATATCTGCAATTTCTTTTGTAGATAAACCATCGCGTACAAGTTGTAAGATCTCCTTTTCTCTTTGTGATAATTGTACCGGATTAAATTTATTCTTTGTCTTACCGGTCAATAATATTTTATCGAGTTCTTTCTTGATTGACAAGTCGAACTCATCCTTATCCTGAACATTATTTTTTTGTTCATCAGAAGCAACTCTTGAAAAAGTCATCAGGAATTTCGGATTCTGATCCAGATCACGTTCAATCAGAATACTTTCAGAATACATTTTTAGGAATGTACCATTCTTATGACGTTTTCTGTATTCATAAATTATTGGCTTATGGTCATGAATAAATTTTTCTTTTTTTCTTAATTCCATTTCACGGATAAAATGTTCTGTGATCATTTCTGCATCGTCCGGATGAGTTAATGAAACAGAAAAAGCCCAGCCACCATCGAGAAAATCTTTTTGGGTCCAGCCTAAGATCTTCTCAACTGCCTGCGAACAAAAAATATTACTTTTTTTCGCAACATCACTGATGTAAATTATTTCGCGGGAGTGGTAGTTAAGTGATTTTAATAATGCACTGCGTTTTTCGAAATACAGGTTGTCATCCGGAACAGAATCCGGATTTTTAAATACGACCTGCAACCCAATTGGCATTGAGTTCAGATCTAATAGTAATGAAAAGCATAATATAAAAACCCCTTCAATACCGTCTTTCTTTGTGCAGATTTTTGTAGTGACAAAACTTTTTTGTGTCGCTAAGTATCTGATGATCTCATCAAGATAATTCGAATCTTTAAAACAATCTGTAATGGATTTGTTTTTCAGATCTTTCCTGTTATCACAATTCATCAATTTGCAGGCTGCTGAATTTACATACGAGATCTTTCCTGAGAGATTTGCAATAATAATCCCGTCGAGAATCAATTCATACATTGGCCTGTTTGGCTCAACAAAATTATTTATTTCATTCATGAAAAAAGTAAGGCACGCATTAGTTCAGTTCCAAATTTAATAATAGGAACTATATATGCAAATGCAAAAAGGTCGGATGAAAGTTAAAATCAGTAAATCCTTTAAATCGAAGTGAATTCCCAATTATATTGATCTAATTCCTGAGAACATTTGGTTAACAGATCGATACAATTGGCAATATCATCCTGGTTTGCCATTTCTATGACCTGATGAATATGTCTTGTCGGAATACTTATCGCGCCCGCAATTGACCCTGTTTTCCCCATTCTCTGGATTCCGGCTGTATCAGTTCCTCCAGCCTGTAAAATTTCAGGCTGCCATTTGATCGAATGTTTATCGGCTGTCTTTTTCATAAAGTCGATCATCCTGTAATCGCAGATAGTTGACGAATCCATGATCTTGATTCCGGCGCCTCCGCCAAGGGATGTAACTTTCTCATGCGCCTGCGCTCCCGGAACATCAAATGCAATTGTAGTATCCAGACCAAAACCAAAATCCGGTTCTATCTTATGTGCTGCTACACTTGCACCACGGATACCCACTTCTTCCTGTACTGTGAATACTGCATACAGATCGTAAGGAAGATCTTTCATCAGTCGCATCGATTCTATAAGAATGAAAACAGAAACCCTGTTGTCGATCGATTTGCAATTCACGCAGTTTCCCATTTCAATCAATTCGCGCTGACGTGTAATCGGATTTCCTATTCGGATATATTTCTCAACTTCTTCCTTTGGCATTCCAAGGTCAATGAAGTAATCTGTTATTGCTGTAACTTTATTTCTTTCGTCAGCCGTCATGATGTGAATAGGTTTACTACCCATTACACCGATCAGGTCTTTTGTTCCATGAACAATTACCCGCTGTGCTGTCAATGTCTTGGGATCAAATCCGCCAAGCGTATGAAACCGTAAAAATCCATTGTCGTCAATATGCGTTACCATAAATCCGATCTCATCCATGTGAGCAGCGATCATCACTTTCTTTCTTTCACGGCCTTTTTTTATGGCAGTGACATTTCCCATATTGTCTACACTAACTTCATCAGCCAGACCTTTGATTTCACGTAATACAATTTCACGAATCCGCTGCTCATACCCCGGAGCGCCGGCTGTTTCGCAGATTTCTTTTAGTAGGGGGATGTTGAGTTTCATATTTTGTTACAGTAGTAAATTCATTTGCAATGGGAAGTTTGTGTGTGGTGTTTAGATCGCCACACTCCACACTTCACACTTTTTTTGAGTACTTTATTTGATAAACTAAATTGAGTTTGAGTTTGAGTGTGAAGTGTGAAATGCCACACTCCACACTCCACACTCAAACTGTTACTTCACCCGGCCAAGTTTAATCATATTTGTCCTCCCTTGTTCTTCCAAAGGAATACTAGCAAGGTTAATTATAATATCATCTTTATTCACATACCCTTTTTCTTTCAGAATATTCTGAAGTTCAATTATTGTTTCGTCGGTTGTGACGACGTGATCGTAGAAAAATACACGAACACCCCAGACTAAACTTAATACATTCAACATATCGGGAACATCTGTAAAGATCAGAATGTCGGCATCAGGACGTTGTGCTGATACTTTGTATGCAGTGTATCCTGATCTTGTC
Organism: Bacteroidota bacterium; assembly: GCA_016711505.1. NCBI lineage: Bacteria > Pseudomonadati > Bacteroidota > Bacteroidota bacterium. The sequence goes on from JADJSV010000011.1 coordinate 10,977, forward strand.
ATTCCGACTATTGCGCGTGCACCAACTTGCGATGCCATCACACATGCATTATAACATACCGAATCAGAAATAAAAGTATCGCTGGTTACGCTTGGTAAATGTTTTCTGTTGTAATAATATCCTTTTGCTTCGACTTTTGCAATGATCGTTCGCATGTGTTCTACAACACGTACCGGATACAAACCTACTGACGTTTCTCCACTCAACATCACTGCATCAGCTCCGTCAATTACTGAATTGGCAACATCATTAACTTCTGCTCTGGTTGGAGTATAACTTGAGATCATACTCTCCATCATTTGTGTTGCAATAATAACAGGTTTGCTGGCCTGAATGCATTTGTTAACTAGCATCTTTTGTATCAACGGAACTTCTTCCATCGGTAATTCAACTCCAAGATCTCCACGGGCAACCATCAATGCATCGGTTTCGTGAATGATGTGATCGATCTCTGATAATGCTTCCGGCTTTTCTATTTTAGCGATCACACGACATTTTCTTCCTGCTTGTTTGATTCTGTTCTTCAGATCAATAATGTCTAATGGACTTCTTACAAATGATAAACCGATCCAGTCGACATTCTGCTTCAATGCAAATTCAAGATCATGCAGATCTTTTGGAGTAAGGCTTGGCAATGAAATTTTTGTCTTCGGAAGATTTACACCTTTTCGTCCGGATAATTTTCCGCCACTTTCCACAAGTGCAATTACTTCGTCTGTATGATTGGTTTCAAGTACATTCAAAACAATTTTTCCATCGTCGATCAAAACGATATCTCCAATAGCTACATCTTTTGCAAAATCTTTGTAGTTCATGTAAAGTCTTTTCGCATTCCCTACACATTCATGCATAGTGAATACTACTTTCGAACCATTCTCAAGAAAGATCTGATTCCCTTCAACTTCACCAATGCGTAGTTTTGGTCCCTGAAGATCGACTAGTATAGAGGTGTGTAAATTCAATTCCTTGTTGAGGTCACGGATCGTATTTATCACTCCTTCATGCACACTGTCTTCTCCATGCGATAAATTTAATCTGCAAACATCTACTCCTGCAATCATCATTTTTCTCAATACTTCATGCGATGATGATGCCGGTCCAATCGTTGCAACAATTTTTGTTTTATTAAATGGTACTTTGTTCATTATTTATTTTAGAATAGTAAATTGTCTTTTGATTTTAATTTTAATACTTCAAGCTTGTAAACCCCAAGAAGAATTCTGATGTTCTTCAATTTTTGAAGTAATTCACTTTCATCAATTCTTGTCTTATCAGGACGAATCAGAAAAAGATAATCCAGTGCTTTCTGCTCAGGAAGTAATACTCCTTTCGGACAACGATTGGAAATAAGATTATACCTGTCGCCTTCTTCATTTGTAAATTCATAAAATGAAAAAGCATGATCTTCCATTCTCTTATTATTGAAAACAGTGTAATCATCTTTTTTCATCATACTAATTCCAAGTGTTCTATTTAATTCATGACACAACCTGTAATCACGGTGCTGACAAGCCAATCCGATCAGTATAAAATCGTAATCGTCTTCATTAGTGAATTTTATGACGGTCTTGGCCATGTTGGTTTGCGGGTACGAATATCGACAATTTTTGGGTGAGTAGTGAGTGGTAATTAGTAAGTAGCACCAGTTTCTTTATAACAATCATTGTCATATAAAGAGAAACTGTCCATTTGAATGGATCCTTTTTCCAAATCAATGAATATTCCTGAATAATTGTAAGTGGTGCTAATTACCACTTACTACTCACCACTTACTCCAAGTGCAACGCCAGACAAACCTTCTCCGCAGCGATCTGCTCTGCACGTTTTTTGGAAAAATCTTCACCACGCGCTTTTTCTACACCATCGACAAGAACCCGTACTCGCAATAATTTTTTCCCTCCATTGTCAACTTCTTCTATTAATTCGAATTCAACAACTTTTCGCTCTCGTTGCGACCAGTTGATGAGTTTACTCTTGAAATTCTTATCCTGCAATTCAATCTCTTCCAGATCTATATGATGTCTGACGATACGCTTTAAAACAAATTTTTGTGCAGTATTATATCCTTTGTCGATATAAATAGCGCCAATCAATGCTTCAAATGCATCGCCATAAGCAGATTTATTTTTTGCAGCGGGGTCAATTGAGTTGATCATAAAATGATCTATGCCCAGTTTCAATGAAAGTTTATTCAGATGTTCACGGTTAACGATCTTACTTCGCATTTCGGTCAGAAATCCTTCTTCTCTGAAAGGAAATTTTTTGAAGAGTAATTCAGCTATGATCGCTCCAAGGACTGCATCACCTAAATATTCCAATCGTTCGTTACTTATCTTTGCACCATTATGATGTTCAGTAGCAGTTGAACGATGCCGAAAAGCAAGATGATACACGGCAGGATTTCCGGGAATGAATCCAAGAAGATTTCGCAGTGATCCGACAAATTTTTTGTCCTTGGAAAAGAATAAACGAATAGTAGATATTACACTCAAGCAGAAGTGTTTTTATTCTGAGAAATTATCAAACGTACTTTTTGAAAATAACAGAAGCATTGTGTCCACCAAAACCAAATGTATTGCTTAATGCTGCACGTACTTCACGCTTTTGAGCAGTGTTAAACGTCAGATTAAGTTTTGGATCGAAAGCAGGATCATCTGTAAAGTGATTGATGGTAGGAGGAATAATGCCATGAACAATTGCTAAAATACTTGCAATCGATTCAATCGCACCTGCAGCACCAAGTAAATGGCCTGTCATTGATTTTGTTGAACTGATATTCAATCGATATGCTTCCTGACCAAAAATAGTCTGGATCGCTTTTATTTCCTGTGGATCTCCGATTGGAGTAGAAGTGCCATGAACATTGATGTAATCGATATCCGATGGTTTCATTTCCGCATCTTCCAATGCTGCACGCATTACATTTGCCGCTCCGATTCCTTCAGGATGTGGAGCTGTCATATGATAAGCATCTGCCGACATACCTCCGCCGACAATTTCTGCATAGATCTTTGCACCACGTGCTTTTGCATGTTCCAGTTCTTCAAGGATCAGACATCCGGCACCTTCACCTAAAACAAATCCATCGCGGTCAAGATCGAATGGTCTTGATGCAGTTTTAGGATCATCGTTTCGTTGTGATAATGCTTGTAATGCATTGAACCCGCCAATACCAACTTCATTTACTGTTGACTCTGATCCACCGGTTACAATTATATCGGCTTTACCTAAACGTAAGTAGGTAAAGGCATCATTGATCGCATTGGTTGATGAAGCACAAGCTGAAACAGTTGTAAAGTTAGGACCACGAAAACCATACTTGATTGAAATATGTCCTGATGCAATATCAGAGATCATTTTTGGAATGAAGAATGGATTGAATCGCGGAGTTCCATCACCTAATGCAAATGCTGTGACTTCATCCTGAAAAGTTTTTAATCCTCCGATTCCTGAACCCCAGATCACACCAATGCGGTCGTGATTCGCTGTTTCAAGATCGATCTTTGCATCTTTGATTCCCTGATCTGCAACTACCAACGCATAGTGAGAAAAGCCATCGAGCTTACGACCTTCTTTTCTTTCAAAGAAATCGTTTACATCAAAGCCTTTCACTTCACAAGCGAAACGTGTTTTGAATTTGGATGCATCAAACTTAGTGATCATGTCAGCACCGCTGACACCATTAACTAATCCGGTCCAATAATCTTGAACATTATTCCCAAGGGGAGTAAGAGCGCCAAGGCCCGTTACGACTACTCGTTTCAGTTGCATTCCTGTGCTGGAATTTTAAGGTGAAAAATTCAGCGGCCGGAGAATAACCTGCTGAAAACACAACATGACCGGTTTATTCAAAACGGTCATGTTGTATTTAGGAAAAATTATTTTGCGTTTTTCTCGATGTATTCAATTGCCTGACCTACAGTGGCAATTTTTTCTGCTTGATCATCAGGGATAGCGATATTGAATTCTTTTTCGAATTCCATGATCAACTCAACCGTATCAAGAGAATCTGCACCCAGATCGTTTGTGAAGCTCGCTTCAGGGGTAACTTCTTTTTCATCAACACCTAATTTGTCGATGATGATTGCTTTAACTTTTGCTGCAATGTCTGACATGATTAATCTTTTTTGTGATTTGTTTTTATTTGTGTTGCAAAGTAAAATTTATTCAGGCTAATAACAAAATGTGCCCTTTTTAAATCCTATTCTTTGCTGTTAATTGGTTCTTCTTTTCGGAGTTCACTTTATTCGTCTTCTGAAATCATATTAAAACTTTGATTTGCAGACGAATAAATAAAACTAAACAGATTATTATTCCACGAAAATACTCTTTTTTAAGTCACTTCGTGATTATGGTAAAAACCATTGTATTAAATTATAGATCAATGCTGCCATTAATGCTGAAACCGGAATTGTTAAGACCCAGGCCCAGATCAATTCAATTGTCACTCCCCATCGCACAGCACTTACTCTTTTTGTAACCCCAACACCTATTATACATCCGGTGATCGTATGCGTAGTACTTACCGGAATCTTGAAATGTTGTGTTCCAAATAATGTGATCGCTCCTGCTGTTTCTGCACTAAAACCTTCAAATGGAGTGAGTTTGGTAACTTTTTGACCCATCGTCTTTACAATTTTCCACCCACCGAATAATGTCCCAAAGGCAATTACTGAATAACAGGCTAAAGGAACCCATTCAGGTAACTCCTTCGTTTCTGCAATCAATCCTGTTGAAACCATGGCTGCGGCAATAATCCCCATAACTTTTTGGGCATCATTTCCACCATGTCCTAAACTGTATGCTGCTGAAGAAAGTAATTGTAATCTCCTGAAAATCCGGTCAACTTTCGAGGGATTCGATCTCTGCACAATGGTAATAGTAATTACAGAAATTATATATGACATGATCATACCAATAACAGGTGCCAATACAATGAAATAGATCACAGGCATGATCTTGTCAAGTTGAACTGCATGAAACTGGCCGGCATTTGCAATTCCCGCTCCGGCAAAAGCTCCGATCAATGTATGTGATGAACTGGATGGAATTCCCCACCACCAGGTGAGAAGGTTCCAGATAATTGCTGCTATCAATCCGGCAAAAACAACATTTAAGGTTATAAATTCCGGTTTAACAGTTTTGGCAACTGTATCAGCAACCTTCAATTCAAACATCCAGTAGGCGATGAAGTTGAACATTGCCGCCCAGATCACGGCGCTTAATGGTGATAATACCTTTGTCGAAACAACTGTAGCTATTGAATTCGCTGCATCATGAAAGCCATTGATAAAATCAAATATCAATGCCAGTACTATGATAACTATTAGAAATGTAGTCATAAATCGAAAGGATAATCCTGATTATGCTTGTTTAACAATTATTGATTCGATCACGTTGACAACGTCTTCGCATTTGTCTGTTGCAGTTTCGAGAGCAGAAAGAACTTCTTTGATCTTAATGATCTCAATTGCATTTTTCTCATCTTCAAACAATCGAGCTACAGCATTGTCGAAAATATCGTCTGCATGATTTTCAAGACTGTTCACTCTTACAAGCGATTCTTTTATTCTGATAATATTTTTCATGCTTCTCAAAGAACATACAGCTATGTTGATCTCTTCTGCAGATTGGAGTATCAGCTCAGAAAGTTTGATCATCGAAGGATGAATCGGATCTACTTTGTATAATGCTATCCGTTTTGCTGATCCATGAATATAATCCACAACATCATCCATTGCCGATGCTAAATGCTGAATGTCTTCACGATCAAAAGGCGTAATGAATGTAGAACTTACTTCCTGAAAGATGTTGTGAGTGATCTCATCCCCGACATGCTCAAGTTTTTCAATTTCGCGGATAAAAGCCGACCGCTTTTCAGCTGAAGTAGTGGTCAATGCTTCTACCAGAACTTTTGAAATGGCCACTAAGTTTGCAGAAGCACTTTCGAATAGAGGATAAAATTTACGATCCTTCGGAACGAAATACTGTAAGATTGGATTTACTGACATAGAGTTGGTTCTTAGCTTATTAAACTAATGTTTTTAAAGTTCAATTGTGGGAATAAAAGCTTCCCTGCAGGTATTTTAATGGTCGGTAAAGTAATAAAAATAAAAGCGGAGATTTTTTAGAAATAAAAAATATTCTTACACACAGATGTGTACTTTTGTTCCTATATGAAACGTCTTGCCATTTTTGCGTCCGGTTCAGGTACAAATGCCGAAAACATAGCCTTACATTTTTTTGATCATAAACTGGCAGAAGTTTCTCTCATAGTTACCAATAATGCCAATGCCGGTGTGATCGAACGTGCAAAAAAATTCTCGATCCCGGTTTTGATTGTTTCCAAAAAAGAGTTTTCTGATTCATCGTTCATAGAGATTTTGAAGGACTGGCATATCGATATGATCATCCTGGCGGGATTTCTCTTGCTGGTTCCGACCACATTAATAGATGCTTTCAAGGGGAAAATTATCAATATCCATCCGGCCTTACTTCCTTTATTTGGTGGAAAGGGCTTTTATGGAGCAAATGTTCATCAGAAAGTAATCGAAACAAAAAGTCTGATTTCGGGTATTACAATTCATCACGTGAATGAGTTTTTCGATGATGGCGAGATCATTTTCCAGGCCGCTTGTCATATCGACGCAGCAGATACTCCGGATACATTAGCCGGGAAAATTCATCACCTTGAGAAAATGTACTTTCCCGTGGTCATTGAAAAAATTGTTCAACAGCTTCCCTGATAATGATAAAAAGATTGACCGCATTTAATCCGGTTAAATTTTCCCTCATACTTCTTTTCACTGCATTTGTAATTGCGGGCGGAGCCGAATATATTCAATATAAAACAGTCTATTCCGGACAAGCTCTGATTTCAAATGCCGAAAAGAAACTGATCGGACTTGAAAAGGAGATGAAGGCTTCTTTGAAAAAAATAAAGTCATTTGAAAAAGAAGATGAATTCCATAATTACTTTTTTCATAGCGGTTTCGAAAATATCGGCTTTAGCTTTTATGTTATTCAGAATGGAAAAATAATCTATTGGTCCGATAACGAACCTGTCGTAACTCCGGAAGATTTTAATTCCAATGAACAAGGAAAATTGTTGTCTTTGCCAAACGGAGATTTTCTTTTTTATTCTGAAACGTCAGCAGATAAAAAATTTGTCGGACTGATCATTCTGCGTCATAATTACGATTATGAAAATAAATATTTAGTAAACGGATTCAATCAATCACTGGGATTATCTGCTTCTTTTGTAAACGACAAAGACGGAAAATTTCAATTTCATTTGCCTGACGGGAAAGTTGGTTACAATCTTCACTTTGAAAATATTTCTGATACTGAAAATGGTGTTGCTAAATATCTTTATTTTCTTTCAGTAATTCTTTGTCTGATCGCTTTACATATTTTATTCAGAAACTATTTCCGAAGTTCCGTTCTTGCCGGAAGCGTTTTTGTATTAGTAGTTCTTTTACTCAGAACTCTGATGATCGCTTATAAAATTCCCGGAGAATTTTATAAGCTTCAGATCTTTAGTCCGCAGTATTATGCCTCTTCCTTTTATTTTAATTCTCTCGGCGACCTGCTCATAAACGCTTCAATTTTTTTACTGATAGCGGTAAACTTATATCAATTCAGTAAAAAGATAAGAAGCACTTTAGGAAATATTTTTCTCGCATTGATCTTAGTATGCGCTCTTGCCGGAGGTTTTCACTCTCTTATCACCGGTCTGATCATAAATTCTCAGATCTCATTCGATGTGAATACTCCTTTAGAGATGAGCGAATTCAGCTTGTGGGCCTTTGCTGCAATTTCGATTCTGCTGATCACTTTTTTGTTTTTTATTGCAACTGTACTGCGGTTATTTTCCGGATATAAAATTTCTACCGGACATGCATGGGTTGCAATTGCATTTTGTGCTTTGTATTCTTCGGTTTTATTAAATGAATTAAATTGTTTCAAAGAACGGGAAAGCAGAAAACTTCTTGCACAGAAAATTGGTGTCAGACAGGATCATGTTGCCGAATATTTATTTGATGAAGCCGGAAAAAAAATTGAATCAGACACTCTTCTCCCCCGATTAATTCAGCAGAAGGAAAACATTACCGCATACATCACTCAGAAATATCTTAACGGATATCTTTCCAGATTTGAAAGCAACATCTACGCATTTCCGGCTAATGATACAAATTATGTTATCGATGGACGAACGCTTGCTAATTTTCAACAACAGGCAGATAATGGAAAACCAACTTTTGGGAGAAATCTTGTTTACCTTAACAATGACAATGGGAGATCATCTTATCTTGCATTTATACCGATAGAGAGTAAGCAGCAGTCAGTATACACTATTGTAATTTTAATGAATGCACGATTCCTTCAAACTGAAGAAGGTTTCCCGGAATTATTCATGAGTGGACAATCGCAGGAAAATATTTTTCCGAAAGAATATTCTTTTGCACGTTACAGCGATCTTTCTCTGATCTATGAATATGGAAGTTTTACCTATTCTCTTACCGATAAAGATTTCCGCAAGTCGCTCGATGAATTTACATTCATCGATCTGAATGGATACAACCATCTTGTTTACAGGATGAATGCCAACTCGGCCATTGTTGTAAGCCGACCGATAGAGAACATTTTTACATTGGTGACTCTGTTTTCATGGATGTTTGCTTTCTCAGGAATTACTGCCTTTCTCATCTATATTTTGTCGATTGTACTTTCACCAAGTAGTTATTTTACCTGGAACCTCATGCGGAGGATTCAGGTGTCAGTTGTAGCTGTTGTTGTGTTAAGTTTTATTCTTGTCGGAGCCGGAACAGTAATTTACATCGATAAAAAATATCAGGACGATGAACGAAAGAGCATTTCAGATCAGGTAAATGCGCTATGGTTTATGATCAGTGAAGATGCTTCGGCTTATCTGAACGGACAAAATTATCCGGAATTATTCGGTGTACTTGATCGCATTGTGGGGAATACCAATATAGATTTCAATTTGTTCGATGCCGATGGTGGTCTTTTATATTCGTCACAACCGAAGATCTACAAGCAGAATATCGTTAGTCAGCGAATGAATCCTGAAGCATTATATGAGATCAGAAAAAATCAGTTAACGCAATTTATCAATCCTGAGAATGCCGGACAATTGAAATACATTTCTGCTTATGCACCGATCACAGACAGAAATGGTGCTGTGAAAGCATATCTGAGTTTACCATATTTTGAAAAACAAAATGAATTGAATAAAGAAGTCTCGGGATTTCTTTCGGCCTTATTAAATATTTATGTGTTTCTACTTGCGATTGCTGTATTTGTAACTGTTGTGATTTCTTCGAGGATCACAAAACCACTTTTACTTATTCAGGAAAAAATGTCAGGCGTTCGCTTAGGATCAATCAACGAGAAGATTGCTTATCAGAAGAATGATGAGATCGGACAATTGGTTCATGAGTATAACCGGATGCTTGAAGAACTGGCATCCAGTGCCGATAAACTGGCGCAGAGTGAAAGAGAATCTGCCTGGCGCGAAATGGCCAAACAGGTTGCGCATGAGATCAAGAATCCATTGACTCCAATGAAACTTTCAGTGCAGCATTTGCAAAGAAATCTTCAGCATAAAGATGATAAGGATCGCGAATTTGTAAACCGGATCTCTGAAACGTTGATCCAGCAGATCGATACTTTGTCAGCAATTGCAACTTCGTTTTCTGATTTTGCAAAGATGCCACAGGCAAAACCTGAGAAGCTCGACCTGCTTCAGATCATCACTCCGATCGCTGACCTTTACCGCGAAATCCCGAATCTTGAAATAAAATTGTCAGGTAATAATGAAGCACATTTTGTTCACGCAGATAAAGATCACCTGAATAGAATTTTCTCAAATGTTCTGAAGAATGCGCTTCAGGCAATTCCTGATGAACGAAAAGGGAAAATTACAATTGATATAAAAAATACTATAAATGATATTCGAATAGAGATTTCTGACAATGGTATTGGCATTCCTGACGATAAAAAAGACAAGATCTTTATCCCAAATTTCACAACAAAATCCAGTGGGACAGGATTAGGATTGGCCATGGTGAAGAATCTGGTGGAGCAATCTGGTGGGAAAGTCTGGTTTACAACAGAGGTCAATTCAGGAACTACATTCTATATTGATCTGCCTAAGGCCTGAGGAAAAAATGTGGCTAAAGCCACTTTGTGTTCCTTATTCTTCTTCCGTCAGCTAAAGCAGACGGCAATAAAGCTGATACTTTCCTTAATTGAATTAGCCAAGACTAATGAGATTAAAATTGACACCTTCCTTTATTGAATATGCTATAGTTGACGGCAATAAAGTTGACAATTTCTATTATTGATTCGCATAGCGCCACATTTTATTGCCATCAGCATTAGATGAAATTATTTATTGCCGGCAGCTTTAGCTGAACATCTTTATTGGCGTCAGCTTTAGCTGACGGATAGAAAAAGAAGTAGTTTCCTGGCTTTAGCCACATCAATCTAGCTGAAAAAAAGATGTTTATCTTTCTTCAATTTTTAAACTAAACAAGAAATACAAGCCTGAACATATTGGATAAATAACATTACTATCTTTGTCCCAAACCTTTCGAATCTCGAATCTCAGATCTCGATTTATAAATTCAACCCTTCGAATAACCCCGACAAAAAAATGAATCGTCCGATACGCGTATTAATTGCAAAAGTCGGTCTCGACGGACACGATCGTGGCGCAAAAGTCATTGCATCTTTTCTCCGTGATGCCGGAATGGAAGTGATCTACACCGGCCTCCGCCAGACTCCCGAAATGGTTGTCAATGCTGCACTACAGGAAGATGTGGATGTGATAGGTGTTAGTATTTTATCCGGCGCACACATGACTGTATTCCCAAAGATCATTACACTGATGAATGAGAAAAAGCTTGACAATGTTCTATTGACCGGCGGCGGAATCATTCCGACAGATGATATGAATAAACTGATGGCTCTCGGCTGCGGAAAGTTATTCGCTCCCGGAACTGATACGAAGGAAATTATTAGGTATATAAAGAATGAAGTTGAATTGAAACGGGGGAATATTAATATTTGACTATAGACTTACCCATAAATTCAGTTTGAGTTTGAAGTGTGAAACGACCACACTCCACACTTCAAACTCAAACTGAATTTAAGAGTAGTTTCAAGAAAAAAAGCACCAATAATCCATTTACAAACAATGTACACAAACATCCTCACAGAAACCCAATCAAATACTTGTATCATCACAGTAAATCGTCCCGATAAACTGAATGCCCTCAATCATGAGACCATTCAGGAAATTGGAAAGGCTGTTGCTGCTGCAGAAAAAGACAACGATGTTTATGGAATTATCATCACCGGTAGTGGAGCAAAAGCATTTGTTGCAGGTGCTGATATTTCAGAGTTTTCAAAATATACTGTTGAAGAAGGAAAAAAATTAAGCGCCGACGGGCAAAAAGTTTTTAAGTCGATTGAACTATGCAGTAAACCTGTGATCGCTGCAGTGAATGGTTTTGCATTGGGCGGAGGTTGCGAACTTGCAATGAGTTGTCATATGCGCATTGCATCCGACAATGCAAAATTCGGTCAGCCGGAAGTGAAACTTGGATTGATTCCAGGATATGCCGGAACACAACGACTTGTGCAATTGATCGGTAAAGGAAAAGCGATGGAGTTATTGATGACAGCCGATATGATCGGTGCCGGAGAAGCACATACTCTGGGACTTGTCAATTATGTAACTGCTCCTGCAGAATTAATGTCAAAGACATTCGAGATCCTCAATAAGATCTATGCTAACGGTCCCCGTGCGGTTGCAGGAATTATTAATTGCGTTGATGCTTTTTTCCAGGACGGTGTTGATGGTTCAGCTTTTGAAATTGAAGAGTTTGGAAATTGTTTTGGAACTGATGGATTTGTTGAAGGGGTTGATGCATTCTTAAATAAAAGAAAAGCGAATTTTCGGTAGAGTGTCACGGAAAAAATCAAGAGTTATTTTTCTCCCGCTGATTGCGCAGATAAATACGCAGATAAAATCGCAGATTTTGTGTTCCTTAAATTCGCTAGTATTGAATTGATCTAACTCTAAAATCAAAAGACAGACAATAAAGTAATGATAAATTTCGAGCAGCATAAATTTTGATGAAGCCCGATCTGCGTATTTATCTGCGCCTTCATCTGCAAAATCTGCGGGAGAAAACACACAGCTATTTATTCACATAGCATTAATGGTTCTGATCTCGAAGAGATCTCCGCGGATTTTCTGCGTGCTCTGCGCAACTCTGCGGGAAATAATCATTACTGATACAAACCCGCACTGTAATTTGATTAAAAGCTCTGCAGTTTGAGTGTGTAGTATGAAAAGCTCACACCCCACACTACAAACTCAAACTGAATTTAGGAGTTTACCCAAACAGCACCCAGAATCGTCTTCACATCTTCAAACCTATCTAGGTCCATTAACTCATCGGCTGTGAATTCAACGATCTCAATATCTTCATCACCAACTCCACCGCCTTTGGAAATTTTCTGATCAACATCAACATAGAACAAATGCATTTTTTCAGTACTCGCTCCGGGAGAAGAATAGAAACTATATAAGAATCGTACATCGTCTTTGTTTACTGAATATCCAAGCTCTTCAGCGATCTCACGGATGATACAATCTTCCAGCGAAGAGTCTTCTTTGTCGACCATTCCTGCTACCAGTTCGATAAGATCTTTCTTTGCACCAAGACGATATTGTTTTACAAAAAGGTATTTGTCGGTTTCTTTATTGAACACTACTGCGCAAACAGAATCACCACGTTCAAGGCATTCATAGATCTCTTCCGACTGATCGTTACTGTTCTTAATGGTGTATTTATTTACTTTAAGAAACTTGCCATCATATGCAACTTCTTCAGCAGTGATTTTCTTAGACATAAGTTTTATATATTTCGACAAAAGTACAACTCAATTTTGTTAAAGATGAAAGCAATTCATTTAGTTATTCACGGCCGGGTACAAGGTGTTTTCTTCAGAAAGTACACCTTCGACAAAGCAAACGATTTAGGGCTCAAAGGTATGGTGAGAAATTTGCCCAACGGAGACGTAGAAATCATTGCAGAGGGTAGGGAAGAGGTATTGAAAGAATTTGTTGATTGGTGTTATAAAGGTTCGCCGGCTTCAAAGGTGAGTTCTGTTGATATGAAGTACATAGTATATTCAGGGCATAAAGCATTCTCAATAGAAAATAAACCTTAAGAACACAAGTTCACAAAAAGAACACGGACTAATTCCGTGTTCTTTTTGTGAACTTGTGTTCTTAAGTGTTTAAATGGTTACCAACGCCCACCCCTTGAAAAATAAACTCCAACCCCATCCGTTCACTAACTTCCTTTCCCCACTTTTGCCTTCCAGTTACACTTCGAATCCCGAACAGAAAAATTGAGCATCTATAAAAAACTAGCCGGCCAAACCGCCATTTACGGACTAAGCAGTATTGTTGGAAGGCTATTGAATTATCTCTTAGTTCCGATTTACACTCGCGTATTTGAAGCCGGAGAGTATGGGGTTGTTACACAACTGTATTCTTTCATTGCTCTGATGACTGTCTTATTTACTTATGGCCTGGATGTTTCTTTCTTCCGATATTTCCAGTCTGAAAAAGGAAATCCTAAAGTATACTGCACTTCATTGATCTCCATTATTTTTTCATCAGTCGTTCTTGGTGGATTGATCATTCTTTTTGCTCCGCAACTTTCCGGATTAATAGGTAGTCCTGATACAGCGCCTGTAGCAGGACAAAGTCCTATGGTCTATATCGCTCTCTTTGCAGGAGTACTTGCATTCGATGCCATATCTGCAATTCCGTTTGCAATGCTTCGTCAGCAAAACCGCGCGAAGCGATTTGTTTTCATTCGACTCGTTAGCATTTTTGTAAATATCGGATTGAATGTTTTCTTCTTTCTCATTTGTCCATGGATACTAAAATCAAATCCTGATTCATTCATCGCCTCAATATATTATCCTGATTTCGGTGTCGGTTATGTTTTTGTTTTCAATGCAATTTCATCTCTCATTGTTTTGGTCATGCTACTTCCGGACTTTTTAAAAATCGAATGGTCATTCGATACAAAACTCTGGAAAGAAATGATGATCTATTCTTTTCCATTGATGATCGCCGGACTTGCAGGTATGATCAATGAAACATTCGACAGGGTTCTTATTCCTTATCTCATCGCAGATAAATCCACTGCAATGGCTCAGTTAGGAATTTATGGAGCATGTTATAAACTTTCTATTTTAATGACGCTCTTTATTCAAACCTTCCGTTACGCTGCCGAACCTTTCTTTTTCAGTCATTCCACAAAAGAAAATCCGCAGAAAACTTATGCAGATGTTATGCATTACTTCGTTATCGTTTGTGCTTTCATCTTTCTGGGAATAATGCTCTTTATGGATTTCATTCAGACATTTATCGGAAAAGATTACCGCTCCGGACTTCCGGTAGTTCCGATTCTGTTGATGGCGAATCTATGTCTGGGAGTATTTTACAATCTCTCCATCTGGTATAAACTAACATCTAAAACACGTTGGGGTGCTATTCTGTCTTTGATCGGTGCAGTCATCACTCTTGTTTTCAATTTCGCGCTAATACCTTCAATGGGCTACATGGGTGCGGCATGGACTACTCTGATCTGCTATGCGTTGATGATGATCATCTCCTATTTCCTTGGACAAAAAGTTTATCCGGTGCCATACAGGATTGGCCCGTTCTTTTACTTCATAGCGATATCAATAGTGTTATGGCTTGCCGGCGATCTTATTCATACATCAATTCAACCCGGAAAAGTCTTTTACGTACTAATTAATTGTTTCATACTGCTCATCTTCATAATTTTAGCATACCTTCAAGTGAGGAATAAAAATGGTTACCTTCGCAAGGTTTCAGAGGAAAAATGACCACTTTTATAGAAAACAAAACCATGAAAATCAGTATCATCAACAGATCCCATCATCCATTGCCTTCTTACGAAACCCTGCATGCTGCGGGAATGGATATCCGTGCGTTCATTACTGATCCGGTCTCTCTAAAACCTTTGGAGCGCACAATCGTTCCAACGGGTCTCTTCATTGAATTGCCGGCAGGAATTGAAGCGCAAGTCAGACCAAGGTCAGGACTTGCTGCTAAAAAAGGAGTTACTGTTCTGAATTCTCCGGGAACAATTGATGCAGATTACAGAGGCGAAATAAAAGTCATTTTAGTCAATCTGTCAAACGAGGAATTTATTATTAATGATGGTGAAAGAATTGCTCAACTTGTAATTGCCCGTCATGAAAAAGCAGAATGGGCACCAACAGAATCTCTCCAGGAAAGTGAAAGAGGAGCGGGGGGATTTGGATCAACAGGAACAAAATAAATTATAAACGAATAAAAAACACGAATGAGAATTATTGTACCAATGGCCGGAATGGGCAAAAGAATGCGTCCACATACGCTTACAGTTCCAAAACCTTTAATTCCGGTTGCCGGAAAACCCATCGTGCAATGGTTGGTGGAAGATATTATTAAAGTATGTGCTGAAAAAGTAGAGGAGATCGCTTTTGTAATTGGTGACTTTGGTGAAGAAGCCGAGAAAAACCTGATCGCAATCGCAGAAAAACTGGGAGCAAAAGGAACGATTCATCACCAGGACGAACCTCTTGGTACTGCACATGCAATATTGTGTGCAAAAGATGCGTTAAAAGGTAAGGTCATCGTGGCTTTTGCAGACACTCTTTTCCGCGCCGATTTTAAGATCGACGATAAACAGGAAGGCGTGATCTGGGTCAATAAGATCGAAGATCCAAGAATGTTTGGTGTGGTAAAATTAGATTCAACCGGAACAATTACTGATTTCGTTGAAAAACCTACGGAATTTATTTCTGATCTGGCAATCATCGGTATCTACTATTTCAAAGACGGCGATTACCTGAATAAAGAATTGCAATATTTAATTGATAATAACATCAAAGAAAAAGGTGAATATCAATTAACAAATGCTTTAGAAAATATGAAGAAAAAAGGAACGAAATTCGTTCCGGGTAAAGTTGATGAATGGCTGGATTGCGGAAATAAAGATGCTACTGTTTATACTAACAAGCGCGTACTTGAAATGAACCGCTCGGCAGCTATGATCTCTTCTTCAGTAAAAAAAGATAATTCCATTATAATCGAACCATGTTATATCGGAGAAAATGTTGAATTGAAAAATTCAATTGTTGGACCGCACGTTTCACTTGGTGCCGGATCGAAAATTGAAAACTCAGTTGTGTCGAACAGCATCATTCAAACGAATTCAAAAATTAAAAACAGTGTAATTGATAATTCTATGTTGGGAAATTCAGTCGAATACAATAATTCAGCTGAACAACTTAGTCTTAGCGATTATTCAACACACATTTCTTAATTAATAATATATAATAGATAATTAATAATGAAGGATAGTTCTGCGGATGTTGCGGATATTCTGCGTATCCCAATAGCTATCGGGACTGCGGGAAATAAATTCAAATTACGAATCTCAAAAAAATGAACAGATTTCTTATATTTTCTCTATCAGTTGTGCTTCTTGCTGGTTGTAAGGGCGGACAAACTGCTACTACTACACCGGCGAAGACGTCTCAACCAAAAACTGAAATGTCTGATGCGCAACGTGCAGAAGTTACTTATGCATTCTTCAATGCAAACAAAGAAAAGATCTTAGGTAATCTGGAAAATGCTGCAGGATTGTTTTCTGAGGTAATCAGAAAAGATCCGAATAATGCAGCAGCAATGTATGAGCTGGCAAATATTTACAGCGAACAAAAGAAATTTGCTGATGCAATATATTTTGCAAAAGGTGCTTATCAACTCGACAAAACGAATAGCTGGTATATTTTAACCTACACTGAACTTTTACAGAAAAATAAAAAGTTTACTGAAGCAGCAACAATTCTGGAAAAAGCTGTTGCTGACGCACCAACAAAACCTGACTTCTATTATGAATGGGCTTCTGCACTTCTTTATGCCGAAAAACCTGCTGATGCAATTAAAGTGTATGATAAACTCGAATCACAGGTTGGTATTACACGCGAAGTTACAATGCAAAAATCGCGCATTTATCAGCGAATGAATAAGAATGAAAAAGCCATTGAAGAATTAGATAAACTTATTGCACTCGATCCGAAAGATTCACAAGCTTATGGTATGAAGGCAGAGATCTATCAGGCAATGGGTAAAAAGGATCTGGCACTGGATACTTACAATAAGATTTTAGCTATTGATCCTGATAATCCTTATGTGCATTTATCGTTAGCGGATTTCTATCGCAACGGTGGCGAAAAAGAAAAGTCTGTCGAAGAATTGAAAAAAGCATTCTTGAATAAAGAACTGGATATCGGTACTAAGATCAGTATTCTCAGTTCTTATTATTCTTTGATAGAAATTCATCCTGAACTAAAACCACAGGCACTTGAAATGTGTCAGCTACTTGTGCAGGCAAATGCTAATGAGCCGCTTGCACATACTGTGTATGGTGACTTCCTTATGAGAGATAAAAAGTGGGAAGAAGCTAAAGTTGAGTATTCAAAAGCAAAAGAATTAGGTGCGAAAGATTTTCTGGTTTATAATCAGTTGATGTTTATTTATGTTCAACTTGCCGACTGGAAATCTCTTTTATCTGAAAGCGCGGAGGCAATGAGTCTCTTTCCTGAACAACCAATCACTTATTACTTTAATGGTTTTGCAAATATTCAGAATAAAAAATACAACGATGCCATTTCAACTTTAAACACCGGAGTGAAATTAGTTGTGGACGACAAAAGACTTGAAACAAATTTTCTTTCCAGTCTGGGTGAAGCATATAATGAGATCCGCGATTTTGTAAAGAGCGATGAGAGTTTTGAAAAAGCTCTCGTGCTGGATCCTAAAGATGCAAATGTGATGAACAACTATGCATACTTCCTTTCAGAACGAAATGAAAAACTTGATCGTGCTGAGCAACTTTCGAAAACTTCGAATGAACTTGAACCAAATCAATCTTCTTATGAAGATACATACGGATGGATCATGTACAAACAAGGAAAATATTCTGATGCGAAGATCTGGATAGAAAAATCCCTTGCTAACGGCAGCGATAAGAGCGCAACTGTCCTTGAACATTATGGTGATGTTGTGTTTCATCTTGGTGATAATGTAAAAGCTCTCGAATACTGGCAAAAAGCCAAAGCCGCAGGTGATGGCGCATCTGATTTTTTAGAAAGAAAGATTCTTGAAAAACGGATTTTTGAATAATCTGATGGTACGATTTAAATTGAAAAAATTTCGGATCCTGGTTATTAGATCCGGAAATGTTTCCCGCAGACTTGCGCAGAATACGCAGAATATCCGCAGAAATATTTTTCACTTTTCACTTTTCACTTTTCACCTTCTGTTTCTTTTTGTTTCCTGTAAGTCGTCTAAGAAAATCGTCGAGTCTCCTTCCGCTTTAACAAAAATCAAAGGCGAAGAAGTCATCCAGGTTTTTGATAGTGTGCTTGTTCATCAGTTTCAGTTTAATAACCTGACGGCGAAAGCAAGTGTCGATTATACTGATCGTACCGGCGATACTAAAAGTTTCGACATCAATCTGAGAATGAAAAAAGATAGCGCTGTTTGGATCTCCATTACACCGCTGCTTGGGATTGAAGCTGCGCGATTGATGGTAACAACAGACAGTGTATTCATGCTTGATCGTGTACATAAAACTGTACTTAAACGGGATATCAATTATTTTGGCGAAATGCTCCGGACGAATGTTAATTTCGATATGTTGCAATCTGTGATCGTTGGAAATTATTTTCAGTATCTGGAGAAAGAAAAACTAAAATCAATTTACGAGGAAGAGCCTTATATTATTTTGAGTTCACTCAACAAGCGTCAGGTAAGAAGAGCTTCTGAAGAAAAGGATCCAACTAAACCTGTCATTCAGGATTTCTGGATCGATGGCAATTACAGAATAGCAAAATCAAAGATCACTGACGATAAACTTGATCGATTTGTTGAAGCAACTTATAAAGAATTTACCGATGTAAGCGGTTCATTGTTCCCAAGCAATCTTGTGCTTACAATTTCCGGAACAACACCAACGATCATGAAGATCAATTACTCAAAAGTGTCGCAGGTGGATTCATTGTCGTTGCCGTTTTCTGTGCCGGAGAAATATGACTTGAAATAAAACTTTAAATTAGATAACAGAACTGATTTTTCTATAATTTACAGGCATCAAGCTATTTTTTTTTATTTTTACATTTACTAATCACGCTTAATACTTGTTCAACAAAACAAACATTGTCAAATCAATTGTCTACCGGTGTTACTCTTCATCGATCACAATATGCGTTGCATTTTATCTTACAGGAAGTTTTAAGAAGGCACTTTCAATCGGTATACTTGATTCAATGTTCAAGATCTTGTCTTATTACTTCTTTGATTCAGTGTGGCACAAAGTAGTTGGTTTCAAAGCAAAACCTGCTGTGATCTGGTTAACAGGATTAAGCGGCTCCGGAAAAACTACCATTGCAAAAAACCTGATGGAAAAGTTTAAAGCAAAAGGTGTAGTTCCTGTTTTGCTCGATGGCGATGAAATTAGACACGCTATCCGTCAAACCGGATATGACAGAGATTCAAGAAGAAAGCATAATCTGAATGTCGGCTTTATCGCTTCTTTGTTTGAGAAACAGGGAAACATAGTAATTGTTGCACTCATATCTCCATACGATGATGTTCGGAATGAAATCAGAAATATGTGCGCAAAGTTTATTGAAGTATATGTTTCCACTGACTTGCAGGTATGTATCGACCGTGATGCAAAAGGACTCTACAAAAGAGCCATTGCCGGTGAACTGGAAAACTTTACCGGAATTTCCGACTCTTATTTCCCACCTTCACAACCTGAAGTAGTTGTTGAAACTGCAACAATGTCCATTAAAGAATGTACTGTGAAGATTCTGGATTTTTATCGGAAGCAGAAGTAGGGTGTTTTTATTTCCCGCAGATTTCCGCAGATGAAGGCGCAGATATTTTGTATAATTGGTATCACTATTCGAAATTTATAAATATTTTTTTCGTAAAAATTTCTCCGCCATTTTTAATTCGGATAATATAAATTCCTGTTTTTATTTCCGGAATAATTTTATTGTAATAGAATCCATTAAATTTCTCATTGAATAGAACCTGGCCATACAGATTAAATAGTTGAACTTGTTTTATAGTCAATGATTCATCATTAATTTTGACCTGAAGAAGGTTATTTTTAATTGAAATGGAATAAGATTGTTCTGAAATAGGTTTATTTACATTTACTAAGTTGCAGAAGTCGTCTAAAAAGAAATATGATGAATCGATTGTGTAGGTCATCGTATCAGGCGGGTAATTTGCATTGACATTGTCTGTGATAAAGTTTATATCATATACATTTGGTAAAAGTGAAGAAGTTGAAATATTAATCGGGAATTGTTGCATACAATTAATTTGACCAATCGAATCACTTTTGATCAAATAATTCGAATTACTTTTGGTATATGATAAAAGGAAACCTCCGTCTGAAGTATTCAGAATCGCATTTGGCCAGGAATCAGTTCCTCCTTCAAAAGAATTTGACCAGATAATATCCAAATTGAGGTCGAGCTTAAATAAGCAAAGAGAACTAGGGTTAGAACTGGTTTTCCCAAAAATAACAATCTGACTGTCTGTGCTCATTGCTTGCATAGATATTCTCAGATCGTTGCTTGTAGTATTTGGAATATAATTAAACTGATAGGAACGCTGTCTTAAAATATTAAATCCTGTGTCCATTATACAAAAATAATTGCTACTGCTATTTGGAAAGTCATACCCGCAATTTGAAAAAAAATAATTTCCATTTGGTAGCTCAATTAAATTTGTTCCTGTGAGAACGCCTGTAGAAAACTGAAATGTTTTAAATTTATTCCATCTTTCATCTATCTGATCAAATTCATAAATGGCCATAAATCCATCTGCGCCATCCGGTTCTACGCCTAACCGATATAAATTATTTGTTGTTTTCAAAAAGTTCACACTGAATCTTGAATAGGTTGTAAACCCTCGTTCCTTACAAAAGATTTTTGTACCGGATGAATCATACTTAAGAAAGTCAATATCTATAGAACCATTTCCTACAATGTGTAATCCACTTATCAGCAACTCATCGGCACTGTGTTCAATAAAATTCTGCGCAAAAATTCCTCTGTCAAAAGAAGTAAAATGAAGAATATTTCCTGCACTGTCTAATTTAAAATAGCTACCCCCAACCGGAAACCCATGCTGGACAACACTGAGAGAATCGCCCCATACATATAAATTTGTGCTTTCTCCCTGATATAAATTTGAGTTAATATACTTTGGCGTTGTATTTAATTTCTTTGACCAGATCACATTCAAGTCTTCAGTTAGCCGGATGAGATTTGTTGAATCGTTTGTACTTAAAGCATAATATCCACCTCCATTTGCTTTAATAATATTGAAATGGGAAGTTGGGGATTGAGTATATTTTGAATTTGTCTGGCCTGAACAATACAAAGCCTGAATGGTCAAAAGAAAAACAGAAACAATTGATAGATTGGATTTCATCGATTTGTATTTCGAAAGTCTTCCAAGGAATGAAATTCTTTCATTTAAAGCTAGTATTAATTGGCGAATACGTTCTTTGAAAGGATTTAAGTTTTGTTTTAACACCCTAACCCTTTGTCCTTATCATACCCCGTCCCATTTTGACTTTTAACTTTTGGACTTCAAAAAATCCCCAACTTTTCTCAATTTTGTGCGTTAAAAACGACCTGACATTCTATAGAAATCAATGCATTCCGTTTCTGCGTTTTCCTTTAATTTTAACAAAAGCAAGCAAAAATTGCTTCTAATCCGCTTTTTCTCAGTGGTTTGGATGGTTATGCTTTTTTCAGGGGTTTCTTACGGTCAATCGAAGAAGGAACTGGAAAAGAAGAAGAATGCGATTCAAAAAGATATTGAATATACTAACCAGCTTTTAAAACAAACGAAGAAAAATAAATCTGCTTCATTGAATCAGTTAGTGACTCTGAACAAAAAGATCACCTACCGGTCTGAACTTATTTCTACCATCAACACGGAAATCAATTCCGTGGAAACGGAGATCGGTGCTGTAAGTACAAATATTGATTCCTTGAATTCGAGAATGGTCAATCTGAAAAAGCAATATGGACAGATGCTTTATTTCGCGTATAGGAATCAAAGTACCTTTTCTAAATTGATGTTTGTTTTTTCTGCAGAAAGTTTTAACCAGGGATTTAAACGCATGCAATACTTGCGACAGTTAAGCAAGTATCGTGAACGTCAGCACGACAAGATCGTGGAGACGCAGGATTCACTTAATGGGAAGAAAACAAAACTGCAGACAGTAAAGCAAGATAAAAAGCAATTACTTACTTCTCAGGAACGTGAGAAAAAACAACTTGATAAAGAGAAGAAAGAGCAAGTGCACATGCTCAATAATCTGACTTCGCGCGAGAAAAGATTGCGTGCGGAATTAAAAGAGAAAGCACGTCAGGAACAAAAACTCGCAGATAAGATCGAAGACATCATCAGGAAAGAAATTGAGATGGCAAAGGCTGCAACGAAACGTCAGTCGAATTCAGGTGCAAGCGCAAGCAAACGAAAAACAGAAGTTCCTAATCCGGGTGCCGCTGTTTTGTCTAACACTCCGGAAACAATCAAACTCAGTAACGATTTCGAAAGCAATCGCGGTCGTTTACCTTGGCCGGTTGAACAGGGAATTATCAGTTCATCCTTCGGACGACATTCTCATCCTGTCTGGAAAGATGTTGTGGTGAATAATAATGGTGTAAACATCAACTCCGGTAAAGGCGCAAAAGCAAGATCGATCTTCGAAGGAAAAGTTATCCGTGTTCTACTCGTAGTCGATAAGTATGCTGTGTTAATTCAGCATGGTGAATACTTTACATTGTACTCCAATCTTGAACAAGTTTATGTAAAAGCCGGCGACAAAGTCATAACCCGTCAGCCTTTAGGAGTCGTTCAAACCGATGAGGAAGACGACAAAACGGAGCTTCACCTGGAGGTTTGGCGCGGAAGTAATAAAATGGATCCTGAAAACTGGATTGCCTCAAAAAGATAGTTTCAACAAGAAAAACGGATATTTAACAATCAATAGTATAATTTAAATCATCATTTAAGGTAAATGAAAGGATAAATCTCACGATTCTGACAGGATTTTTCTTTACATTTGCAACGGTTTAAAGAACCATAAATCAAATCAAAATGATCTCATCGATTTTACTTGGATTTCTAGGCGGTCTTGGCGGCGGAGAAATTTTTCTTTTAGTAGTTGTTATCCTCATCTTTTTTGGAGGCAAAAGAATTCCTGAACTTGCCCGTGGACTTGGAAAAGGAATCAGAGAATTTAAAGATGCTAAAGATGGGTCCCCTACAAAGGACGACGAGTTAAAAAAATAATTTCTGAATGCGGATTTCGAATTTCTGATTGAAGCTCAATCCGCAATTCGAAATCCGCAATCCGAAATCTTTTACTTTGAGCTTCTGATTCTTTCGATCATGTCCACCGGAATCTCTTCCCGAAATGGTTCCAGTGCTTTATGGTCCCGACTTTCTAATTCCGAAATCAGTTTTTTCCCTTTTTGTACACTGATGAAATAAATGATCTGATCCCGATCGTACTTTTCTGTAGTTGACATTTCGTTTTCTACAAATAAACATCCGACTTTTCGCTTATTATTTTTCAGGTATAAGGTTGCAATCTTATTCAAATGGGGTGTGATATCATCTAATCCCATGTGGCTGGAGGATGTTTGTGAAATTGTTGTAAATGGCGCTTGCATAAGTTTCTTCGATCAGTTCTTCTTCCTGACGGTTGTTTTTAGTACTGTTTATAATTGCTGTAATGTCTATTCTGGTTACATTCTGATTAACCGTGCTGATCTCAAATACTAACTGACGGGCTTTCCGTAACCAGTTTCCTTCCTGATAAGCAATGACAACTGATGAATTCAGAGTCTGTACTATGAAACCTTTTCGTAGTAACATCTCTTTTAATTTTTCTAAAACTTCGGGCAAAGCAAGCCCAAGTAGCGCAGTTTCCATAGTGCTAGATTGAATTGTGATCCTGCCCGTACAGACGTACGTACAGTATTCGGTAAATGGTTTTTTTGAGAATGTGTTGCTACAGCAGACGCAACACATGTAGTAGAAAGACAATTCGAAAATACCGTATTGACGGGCCTTTGTCCATTATTTTAAGTCAATCGGCATGTAGTGGCAGTCAATCGAGGGTTTGGGGGAGTGAATGGCGGGTTGAAAGCGGTGGAAATGGGGTCGAATTGGGTTAGAAGGCCAAGATCAAGGGATGCGCAGTCTTGGAGATTAGATTCAATCTTGATATCAGTCGTGACTACTGGATTTGCGGGAGAAAAAACACACAGAATTCTTTCCCGCAGAGTTCGCAGAGTACGCAGAAAATCCGCAGAAATTCCTGCGGAATTGTATTTATTTGTTGGAAAATTTTCCTTTTATGAAATTCAACATTGATTTATGATCTCGCAGAGATCTCTGCGGATTTTCTGCGAACTCTGCGCAATTCTGCGGGAAATAAATTACCTATCACAAATGCACACTTTCACCTACAAGAAATACCTAAATTTGATAACTCAATCCAACCCCTGTGTTCAAACGAATCCTTCTTTTTTTCTTTATCCTGACATTCAACCAATCGTTCGCTCAGCAAACTGTTGCATCGAAGAATACTTCAGATACTTCCTGCAACCGCTCATCATCAGCATGGAAAAATATATACAGCAAAGTAGCGACTTATCTGCCGCATGAAAACAGTCCGCTTAAAACCGTAGGAATAAATCTGATCATCATGCAGAATGATACCGGTGGAAATGGATACACCGATTCAGAGGAACACCTGAAAGAACTCAGAACACTTTTCGGGTATGTAAAAAATTTATACGCAAAAAACTCAAAGCCATCCGATCCTATTCAAGGTGTAACAGATTTGAAAAGTAAATTCATCGATCTTGAATTGAAAGGAATTTATTTTTACAAAAACAGCACACTCAATAAATCTGCAAATGTTCAAGGCTTGCTTTCTTATCTCACAAAAAATGATCCCGAACGATTGCAGTATCTGAATGTATTTCTCACCGAAGCCGGACACGGACTTGCTTATGCAACAAGAGGTGTATCATATGATACAAAAGGAAATTTAGGAGTCGTAATGCCCGGCATCTGGTCGTGGAGTCCCGGAAGTAATTATGCATCGGCAACAGAAATGGCGCATGAGATCGGACACATCTTTGATCTGTGTCATACTTACCTCGGTGGCGGTTGTGCCGGAACACTCAAAGCAATGGGTACTGATCCTGACACCGGCGATTGGTTTCCCGATGTATTCGGAACACCGTATCCCGGAAATGCTCCGCACACAGCACCAACAAAAGTATTTCCGTGGGAGTATGATGTAAACAAAGATACTGCTGATAAAGTCACCAACAATTTACACGGCGGCTTCCGCGATGAATCTTATTTGTCGCCGCTGCAGATCGCAAAATGTCATCGTGCATTGTCAGTGAAAAATGCATCGCGTTATGTAACATCATGTACATATGATTCAAGCAATGCGTGGATCATTACATCCGATGAAGAATGGGATTTCAAAATGAAGTGGGACAAAGATATTTTCATCCGTAATAAAGCCACAGTAAATTTTGAATGCCATTTATCCATGCCACAGCGTTCAAAGATCGTAGTTGAAAAAGGTTCAACGCTGATCATCAGCGGAACTGTTGCAAATGATTGCGAAGATGGATGGGATGGGACGATAGAGGTGAAGAGTGGTGGAAAATTGATCTTGCTTTCGAGTGCTGTGATCAAATTCAAAAACAATGGGAAGATAAAAGTTGAGAGGAGATTGTTTGGGCGGGGGAAAGTGAAAATTATTAATTAAATTGACTCTATTTTAGTTTTTTAAAGATTTAGGATCAAAAACCGAATTAAAATAATTCGAAAATGTTTGCCAATTGAAATTGTTTGTTATTTTTGATGAAGTCTTTTAATATATTCCCAGTATGAAAAGTATAATTTTACTTTTGTTTTTGTTGCTTTTGGCACAATTGTCCTGGTGTCAATCTACTTTTCAGAAAACATATAATCATTCTGTACCTGGCGTTCTTGTTCAAGATCATATTTATTCGATACTTCTTGACTCAAGTGAAAACATTGTGTTAAGCGGGAATACAAAAGATTTTATTCAACAAACATCTTCGGCAGCGGTTCTAAAAACAAACACCGATGGAAACCTTCTTTGGTTTAAACTATATGCGTATACGCCGACCAATAATGATGCTACTGCCTCGTTGCTTTTGCCAGATAACAATTATGTAGTAGCCGGTACTTTATCGGATTCATCATGGGGTGACAACAGCAGTTTTATTTTTAGAACTGATTCAAATGGAAACCTAGTATGGTCAAAGATCTATTCATTTAATTTACCCACTATTTATCTTTATTCACTTTCAAATTACAACGGAAGTATTTATACCGGTGGAACATTAAATAATACTCAAACCGGCACATTCCAGGATTTTTTCTTTACGAAACTTGATTATAATGGACATGTGGTTTGGAGTAAATATTTATACGATACTTTGGATAATGAATTTCACGATTTTTCAATTACAAGCGATGGCGGAATCGCATTTTCAGGAGACAGATTGATAGATAATTTTCCGGCGAACACAGATATTTATTTCGGAAAGCTTGATTCAACAGGGCAATTATTATGGAGCAAACAAATCTTATTGCCGGGCTTCGAAGGTAACAGGTCTAGGATTAGAGAAACGATTGATGGGGGTTATATGGTATTTACATATACACAAAGTGTGGGGCTTGGTAGTAGCGACTTTCTGTTTTTAAAAACAGATTCCATAGGAAATGTTGTTTGGTCAAAACTAATTGGAACCATCAATTCAGAAGTTCCGGCAACTATAAATCAATTACCGAATGGCAGTTTTTCAGTAACTGGATTGGTCGGGACTTCGAACTCTGACGTAGCCGTTGGTTTTAATATTGACTTAAGCGGAAATGTATCTTCTGTTTCTACATATGGTTTAACAAATGGAACGCGATTTGGTGTTTCTGCAGTTCTCAATAATTATATTGTTAATGCAGGCGATCATAGTCCATCATATCAAAGTATGGAAGGGGATTTTTATATTGTGAAGACAGACTTAACAGGATATAGTGGATGTTTTGAAACTCCTTATTTGTTTAGCGATTCGTCATTTACCCTTAGCATTTCGGAGGTAGATGATTCTGTAATTGAAATGGTTGCACCACTTACCGATGTTTCAATGATTATGTATGATGCCACATCTTCTATTACAGAAACAACTCTGTGCATGACAGCAGTTGACAATAACGGAGATTTGGAAAGCCAAGTAAAAATATTCCCTAATCCGAATTACGGCAAATTTAATTTAGTGCGAGAAAATTATTTTAACACTGTATGTCGTATCTATAATGTTTTTGGAGAATTAGTTTTAGAAGAAGCAGTGATAGGAAATTCTAATTCATTTGATGTGGATTTACCTTCGGGAATTTACTTTTTGAGTTTGGAAAATGGAATTGAATTACTACCTGTATCAAAAAAATTTATTATTCTTTGAATGGTGAGTGAATGGTGAACAAGGTTGTCATTAATTAAAATTTATTTTTTTAATATTATTTTTTTCGAAGGCCCTCACAGAAATTTATTTTTGTGAGGGCTTTTTTTTGGCTGGATATTTATTTTTTAATTTTGGAAAACTTGGGGTGATTCATATGTGATCCCTCTGGGATCGGGGCTTGTTCATTATTTATTTTTCTACCGTTATGTGATCCCTCTGGGATCGGGGCTTGCGCATTATTTATTTTTCTACCGATATGTGATCCCTCTGGGATCGGGGCTTGTGCATTATTTAATTTTCTACCGATATGTGATCCCTCTGGGATCGGGCTTTGCCTACTGATATAAGTCCCTCCGAGATTGAGATTTAGTTTTGACTTATTTTTCTGCCCCTTGTGAATTCCTTTTAGGATTGTTTTTGGGTTATTTTATTTCCTAAGGCCAATCCTCAGAGATTGAATTTTCCGGACGATTTTTGACCTGGGAAATTTGATTTCTACAGAGAAAAGCTTCTATTTGAAATTTACTCAGAAATAAAGAATTTAGAGCTAACACCAACTTCCATTTACTACCATCCAAATTTAACAATATCCGTAAATGTTTGATATTCAGCATAAAACGATAAATGTTAAGGCTGTTCTTCAGACAAAACATAGAATTTGAACCTACCTTCGTAATCTCCACAAAACACAGGCTTTTCAAATTGTGAATTTGTAAGAAGCTCAAAGCTTTAGCTGTAAATTCATTTGGCGTTCATCGTATCAGGATTGTCAATTATCAGATAATCATATCTTTGCAACCCCACGAAAGCTTGAAATTTATGTAGAAACAGTGTTTA
The DNA here is from genome assembly GCA_016711505.1 of Bacteroidota bacterium. Lineage (NCBI taxonomy): Bacteria > Pseudomonadati > Bacteroidota > Bacteroidota bacterium. Next base: position 39,585 of record JADJSV010000011.1, read on the forward strand.
AACAGAAGGGACAATACATGAAGCGAATTTCCAATTTACTTTTATCCGCAGCGATACTTTCTGTATCGGTGTTTTCTATTGCACCGGTCAACGCTCAGTTGATCAACGAACAACAAAACGTTATTCCGGATTCTTATGATCCGATTGCCGCAACTCTTGATAGCTTACTAAACCTTAGTTACGTTCAGCGACTAAACTCTAATTCAGCATATGGTTTTACGTCAAGTAATTTCCGTCCGCAGGAAGTGCCGGTTTATTCGGGCGATGTGATCGCAAAGCGAATGGAGAAAATCCAGACACCAATCCCTCTTACATATAATTCAATGGTGAAAGATTACATTGATATGTATGCGGTTCGTAAGCGTGGCTTAACGGAAAGAGTAATGGGACTTTCGAATTTGTATTTTCCTATGTACGAACAGATCCTCGATCAGCAGGGTTTGCCGGTTGAATTCAAATATCTTTCTATCGTTGAAAGTGCGTTGAATCCAATGGCGGTTTCACATTGCGGTGCAACAGGCTTGTGGCAATTTATGTTTGCTACCGGAAAATTATACGATCTGAAAATTAATTCAATGATCGACGAACGTCGTGATCCTGAAAAATCTACTTATGCTGCATGTCAGTATTTCAAAGACATGTATGCAATCTATAACGACTGGCTTTTAGTAATTGCAGCTTACAACTGCGGTGCAGGAAATGTCAACAAAGCAATTGCACGCAGCGGAGGTAAAAGAACGTTCTGGGAAATTTGTAATTACCTGCCAAAAGAAACTCGTGGTTATGTTCCTGCATTCATTGCTGTTACTTACCTGATGTCTTATCCGGCTGAACACAATCTTACTCCTGTCGCTCCTGCACTTACTTACTTTGATGCAGATACAGTAATGGTCGATCAGAAAGTTTCATTGAAAGCTATTGCCGATGCAACGAACACTCCACTCGACATGATTCAATATCTGAATCCGATTTACAAACGTGGTGTCGTTCCTGTTTCTGATGAGCCAATGGTTGTAAAACTTCCATCCAATAAGATCAACACTTATCTGGCTAATTTATCTTCGATATACAAACCTGCCGAAGACAGCTACACTGCAACTTTTGCATCAAGCGAAAAAGTAAATGTAAGTTCTGATGGAAATGATGAGATCCGCAAAACACATAAAGTAAGAAGAGGCGATAATTTACAATCAATTGCAAAACGATATTCTTGTTCCGTTACAGAATTAAAAAAATGGAATCGTTTAAAGTCTACACGACTAAAAGCAGGACAATACCTGACAGTTTTTGTTCCTGAGAAAAAAGCTCCTGCTAAACTTGCTGAAAAAACTGAGACTGTAAAACCTGCAAGTACTCTTATAGCAAATCAAAGCACTGATTCAACAAACGGCAGCCGCTTTGTTTATCATGTTGTAGCACCCGGTGACACACTGTGGAAAATTGCTCAACGTTATGAGGGGATGACTGTAGACCAGATTAAAGAAATGAATCAACTACAGTCCAACGACCTTAAGGTAGGTACACGAATCAAAGTAAAGGTTCAAGGGTAATCATTTACTCAAAAGATATTTAAAAGGCACCTTTTAGGGGTGCTTTTTTTTTGATTCATTTTTTGACCGATGGGTCATACAACCTTTCGGCTAAAATCCGTACTTTTGTTATACAAAATCCTAATTATGAAAAAATCAATACTATTCTTATTTCTAATGGCTTCAACATCTGTTTTGTTTGGCCAGGGAATCTTAAATCCAAGTTTTGAAACGTGGACATCGTTTACTGCTTCAGGCGGATCAGGTGAATATCCAACCGGTTGGACAACAAGTGACAGTTTAACAAAAGCAAGCGGTGGAGTTCAGACCGCCTGGAGAGGTTTAGATCCGTATGAAGGAGCTAACTCATTACATTTAAAATCTGCGGTAATTCTGTTTCAAGGATTCAATGTAACCGGACCTGCAGTTGCAACAAATGGTATTGTTTCATTAAATGGATTTGCATTAGCATACAGCGGAGGTCATGCAGATACAACAAGAGCAAGATACTATTCAGGTCAGTATAAATATATTCCCGTAGGTGGCGATTCAGGTATTGTGAAAGTTTTTCTTTTAAAAAGAAACGGTTCTGTAAGAGATACAATTGCAGCCGGAATAACTTCCCTTGAAGCATCTGCAACTTACCGCCAATTTATGGTTACAATGAATTTCCGTGATTTCACTGTGCAACCTGATACAGCTTTAATAATCATGCAGTCTGCAAATACTGCATTGGCGCTCGGTTCAACTGTAAATGAAAGTGAACTTGTAATCGATTCATTGACTGCATTAGGATTCGTTGGAGTAGAAGAGCTTTCCGGCGATGTGAAAAGTTTTTCTGTTTATCCATCACCGGCTTCTTCATTCATCACCCTCGATGCTGAACTGAGAAACCCGGCAACACTTTCTTATGACCTGTTCGACAACAACGGTCGCTGGATTCGTTCCGATAAAATGAATTCTTCAAAAGAAACAATTGAGATCTCGGATTTAGCGATTGGCAATTACATTGTAAAATTGAATGCTAATGGAAAGATAATTATTGCAAAGCAATTTGCAGTTACACGATAAGTTTATAAAATAGTTCAAATGAAAGGGTCAAAGGTCAACTGAGGTTGGGTTTTGACCCTTTTTTTGTGATTTGTTATTTGTAACTGATGAAGCAATTTTTTATTTTTCATTCCACTTCATTCCACTTCATTCCACTTCATTTCACTTCATTTCACTTCATTCCACTTCATTTCACTTCATTCCACTTCATTTCACTTAATTCCACTTCATTCCACTTCATTCCACTTCATTCCACTTCATTGTATTGCATTCGGATACCTCTTGTAATGTACAGCCTTAACTTCTTTTAGTATCTTTTCTCTCAATTCTTCAATGTTAGTTTTTTTAGCTGCAGAAATAAAAATACAATTCAAATCAATCCGGCTCATCCAGCTGCGTTTCAGTTCTTCTAAAGAAATATTTTCTCTCGTACTCGGAGTAAGATCATCTTCTTCTTTTTCAACCCATTTGTATGCATCGATCTTGTTTAAAACCAGAATAACTTTTTTATCACTTGCTTTAATGTCTACTAAAGTTTGATTCACAACATTGATCTGATCTTCGAATTGTGGATGTGAAATATCGACAACATGTAAAAGTATATCAGCTTCGCGAACTTCATCGAGCGTCGACTTAAATGATTCGATCAGATCATGCGGAAGTTTACGGATGAAACCAACAGTGTCTGAAAGTAAAAATGGAATTCTGTCGTAAACGATCTTGCGTACCGTAGTATCAAGAGTTGCAAATAATTTATCTTCTGCAAAGACTTCGCTTTTGCTTAACAAAGTCATCAACGTTGACTTACCGACGTTGGTATATCCAACAAGCGCAACGCGTACCATTTCGCCACGCTGCTTTCTTTGCGTCTGACTTTGCTTTTCAAATTCTTTCAGTTTGAGTTTTAATTTTGATAGCTTGTCTTTAATTACACGGCGATCGGTTTCAATCTCCGATTCACCCGGACCACGCATACCAATACCACCACGTTGTTTCTCTAAGTGAGTCCACATACGTGTAAGTCGTGGTAGTAAATACTGATATTGTGCTAATTCTACTTGCGCTTTTGCCTGTGCTGTTCGTGCACGATTTGCAAAAATATCAAGGATCAGATTGTTTCTGTCCAGAACTCTGCAGTCAAGTACCTTTTCAATATTCCTGATCTGTGAACCACTTAACTCATCATCAAAGATTGCAAGTTTAACATCATTCTCTACCATGAAAACACGGATCTGCTCAAGTTTACCGCTACCGATAAATGTTCTTGAATCCGGATGCTCAAGTTTCTGAGTAAAACGTTTTAATGTTTCAGCTCCTGCCGTCTCTGCAAGAAATGCCAGTTCATCCAAATATTCATTTACTTGTTCTTCATTCTGATTTTTATTGATCAACCCTACAAGTACCGCTGTTTCTTTCATAATTATTCTTGTGGACCCATCGGTGTTTTTAAGTTTTGTACAAATTTCGATACAGCAGCAATTTCATCATCACTGAGAGTTACAGTATATCCGGGCATCTTTCCTTTGCTTCCTTCACGGACCATTTGTACAATGTCATCGTAACCGAAGGGAGAGATCGTAAGATCTTTAGCTCCACGGTATAATTTTTTTCCATCAGCACCATGGCAAAAGGCGCAATTTTCAAAATACAATTTTGCACCTGTACTATTCTCTGCTGTCGCATTTCCGGACAGTGCAACTTTTGCCGGGATAAACGGTTTATTCTTTCCTGCTTCTGCCATTCCATAAGCTCCTACGATCAATACTAGTGAAAGTAAAGCCAGGCCTTTGTTTTGTTTCTTGAATGCAACAATTGCAATCGGAATACTCAGAAATACAAAAACAAGTTTAATGATATACAGCGTCTTTATTCCACCTACAATTACGAACAGCCAGATTCCTGTCACAAGAAAAAGTGTGCTGATGATCATTTCTGGAACCTTCGTTTTTTTACTGTAGTTTGCCAGCATATCTTTACTCGTAAAAAGTAAAATAGTCTTGATCACATACGTCAGTAAAAAAAGCATCACAGAAATTCCGTGAATCCGGGCAAGTAAATTTGAGTCCATTAGGTGTAGTTTGTGGTAAAAATAGGAAAACTAATCCAATCTGGAATCTATTAATGAATTGCAGTTTCATTCCTCAAAAATGCTTGTATTTGCGGAATATTGGCTACAATTGTCACGCCGGGAAAACTTTCACAAACCCGGATTGTTACATAATCATATGAAAAAATTAATTACGCTTTTGATAATAATAATTCTGGCTAGTAATGTTCACGGTCAATATACTTCAATCGGCCATCGGGCAGAAACGTTTTTTGACAGTTCAAGAACCAGATCGATCACTTGTGATATCTATTATCCTGCCGATGTTTCCGGAACAAATGTTTCAGTTGTTTCGGATACGTTTCATTTTCCTGTTCTTGTGTTCGGACATGGTTTTGTAATGTCTACAAGTTCTTATTCTTCATTACGGGATTCATTGGTCTTACAAGGATATATCATGGCACTTCCAACAACGGAATCAGGTTTTGCTCCCTCACACCTGGATTTCGGAAAGGACATTGCGTTTATCTCCGAACAAATTCAACTTAGTAACTTAAATGGTGCAGATCTGTTTTTCAATCGTGTTGCTGATGCTACTTGCGTCATGGGACATTCCATGGGAGGTGGTGCAAGTTTTTTATCGACTCAATTTTATTCAGGTATTACAGCAATTGCAAATCTTGCAGCTGCTGAAACAAATCCTTCTGCTGTAACTGCAGCTTCTTTACTAACTATTCCTGCATTATTGATAGCAGGTGAAAATGATTGCATCACTCCGGTTGCAACAAATCAATTGTTGATGTATAATGCAATTCAATCTCCCTGCAAAAATCTGATTTCAATAAATGGTGCCAGTCATTGTCAGATGGGTGATTCAAATTTTAATTGCAGTTTAGGTGAAGCAACATGTTCACCGGCACCTTCAATTTCCCGGGAAGTTCAACAGCAAAAAGTTCTTTCATATCTTTCTCTCTGGCTCGATGCGGTTCTTAAGCAAAACTGTCAGTCAGGAATTGATTTTGAAACAACAAGAAATTCCGATACGACAATATCTTATTTTCAGTCGTGCAATTTGTGCTCATCTGTTTCTGACAATGAAATGGATAATGACATTGTAGCTATTTACCCAAATCCTTTTGATGACTTAGTAAATATTTCTTTCAAAAATGAAAATGCTACTATTGAAATTGCAGTTCACGATATTTCAGGCAGACTACTTTTCAGTCAGGTGAAATCAACACAGGAGACTTATGAATTGCGCTTGTCGGGATTAACTTCCGGAGTTTACTTTGTTCGAATAAGGATCAATGATATATTTCAGAAAAGAATTCTGATAAAAATAAAAAAGGCGCTCATTGCTATGGCGCCTTTTTTATTTTTTAAGTAAGAAAGATTGATCAATCTTTTAAAACCATTCGTCCTAATTTATCTTTTTTCATTTTTGACGAATACACAATTAATTCGTTACTCGCTTTTCTGCTATAGACACCAGGTTTCAAAACCAATTCACTTTTAACAGCATCTTCAGGATCTTTTCTGGAAAGCTTTCCGTTTTCTTCAAAAATAAATAATGCCGGAACTGAGCTCTTGTAATTTCCCATTGTTCTGACTTCTTCAATATCTGTGATGCCTTTGTTCTTGATATTATCATTAAACACAACGTTTAATTTACCATTGCTATAGATCGGAATTGAACCAAGATATTCCGGACCTTTACCAAGAGTTCCCAGTGGAATTCCTTTATATACACCAACACCAAAACTACCGGCGCCATAACTGTAAGTACCGGTCGACCATCCGATTTCTGAAACAGTGGCAGATTGCTCTTTAGGCAAAACATTGCTCCAAGCAACTTTACCATCAGGATTCAAACTTGTAATTATTATTTCATTTCTTGTATAAGTGATCGGAGTAACAGAAAATGGACCTAGCCCCTGTGTTTTTCCGACAATGATAGTTTGATATTCAGACATGATGATCATTCCGCCATCTTCTTTTTCAATAATGTTTGTAATCGCATAGAGTGGCTTTACATCTTTTCCTTTGTTAGCTCTTCTTTCTCCCATCAATTTTACTTTAGTAGCAAGATCGAATTCGTTGAATTTTACTACAGGTGATGCTTTTGAACTTAAGTCCATTGTTGCATTATAAACACCTTTTAATTCTTTATTTGCTCTTCCGCTTTCTCGGACGCTTGAATAAAATCCTACAAGTTTCAATGTGTTCTGTGCAGTCGACATCATTTTGCAATTAATGATCTCCACATCTTTTAAATTGATATTTACGACTTCTTTCTTGTAGCTGTTAGCTTTCATAAATTCGTGAATTTCAAATTTCTCTACTTGCTCTTTCTTTTTGTTATCTCTATAGCTTTCATTGATTACCAGTAAAACATCATCATCATAACTGATTTCAAAGTCAGAGATCATGAATTCGTAATCTTTTTTACTATCATTAAAAAATACATCTTCTTTATGGTCAAACATTACATCAAGCTTGTTATCAAATAATTTTACCTGATATTTCACAGCATCTTCTTTGCTGAATTCACATGTATGCATTGCAAGTAAAGCGCCACCATCAGGTGAAATTTTAAAGTAAAAAGCTCCACGTGCACTCTTCTTTGCAACTTCTGCTTCAAACATTTTAGTTGAAGTTGGACTCATGATACCATTTTCGCCAATTTGTGTTCCCATCAAATTGAAGATCTTTTCTTTTCTGTTGTAGACACTTCCTACAACATATAACTTGTCATTTAAAAGAAAAATATCTTCAAAATCGACATCTTTATCTTCTAATTCCGGTTGGATGATCTTATTCATAGAAAGTTGTTTCATTTCTTTTGAATCGAAGATCCTGATGTAATAGTGTACAAAAAATAGTCAATTCAACCGAAAAATTTATCGACTAAAAACAGGTTTTACCGGAATCTGTTTTGCCTTTGAATTTTTTCAAGGAAGAGAATTGATGTAATTAGGAATCAAATAGTTAATTGTAGTTAAAATGATATAAATCGTCACTTTTTGACCTCTGGTGGTTATTTCCCATTACCTAAATATCTTATCTTTCACACCTTAATCCGGTTTTATGAGAAGATTATTTACGTTTATATTTCTGGTATTATCGATGATGGAATCCTATTCACAGGAAACATTTCCGGTGAATGGCACCGACGACCCGCGACATACTATTTATGCATTTAAAAATGCAGTACTGCATGTTGACTATAAGACTTCTGTTTCTGGTGCAACAATGCTGATTCAGGATGGAAAGATCTTAAACTCAGGAGCAGGAATTTCTATTCCTTCGAATGCTGTTGTCTTCGACCTGAATGGAAAACATATCTATCCCGGACTGATCGATATCTTCAGCGATTATGGAATGACGGAAGTAAAACGTACTCCTGACTTTGACCGTTCACCACAATTTATTTCAAATACGAAAGGCGCATATAACTGGAATCAGGCAGTACGTGCAGAGTATGATGCTTTCCGTACATTTAATGCAGATTCAAAAAAGGCCGAGGAGTTACGCAAACTTGGTTTTGGTTCTGTGATGAGTGTACTTCGTGATGGAGTAGTCAGAGGAACATCAACATTTGTTCTCTTAGGAGATGAACGCGAAAACGAAATGATTCTTCGGGATCGTGCTGCTTCAAATTTCTCATTTAACAAAGGAAGTTCGACTCAGGATTATCCATCATCACTGATGGGCTCCATAGCTCTCATTCGTCAGACTTATCTTGATGCTGAATGGTATAGTTCAGGTGGCTACAAGGAAGAATTCAATATTTCTCTTGATGCTTTTAACAAGAACAAAAACTTACCTCAGATCTTTGAAGTCAGTGATAAGCAAAATGCATTGCGGGCAGACAGGATCGGAACTGAGTTTGGAGTTGATTATATAATCAAAGGAAGTGGTGATGAATACGAACGAATCGAAGAGATCAAGAATACCGGAAGTGCTCTTATCATTCCATTAAATTTTCCTGAAGGTTATGATTTCTCTGATCCATATGAAGCTGTCAATGTTTCATTGCGTCAGATGAAAGCCTGGGAACTTGCTCCTGCAAATGCTGGTGTTGTTGCCGGTAAAAAAATTCCTTTTGCAATTACTCTTTCTGATCTGAAAAATAAATCAGACTTCTGGAAAAATCTGCGTAAGGCTATTGAAAACGGATTGACGGAAGAAGATGCGATAAAAGCATTAACTTATTCACCAGCACAATTCTTAAAACTTGATGATCAGATCGGAAGTTTGAAGAATTCTATGCTTGCAAATTTTATTATTACTTCTACGAATCTTACAAATAAAGACAATCAGATCTTTGAGAACTGGATCAATGGAAAAAGATATCAGATCGTTGATCCTTCTTTCAAAGATGTCCGTGGAAATTATTCTTTGTCGATTGATAACATCAAACCTTTACGGATTAAAATTGGTGGCGAAGTAAATACTCCGGAAGCATTTGTCTATGAAGACACGACTTCCACGAAAATATCTTTTTCCAGACAAGGCCAGACAGTAACAATGCAGGTTGAATTGAAAAAAACAGAGCCTAAGGGCATTTACCGGCTGACCGGTGAAACAATAGGATCTGTGTGGACGGGAAATGTATTATTGCCTTCTGCCGATTGGGGCAAATGGACAATGAAATTTGATTCGGCTTTTATTGCTCCGGTATCAAAAAACGATACAGCGAAAAAAGATACTGTTAGAGCTCCGGTTTACTTTCCGAATATGGCCTATGGCTGGAAACAATTACCACAGGCAAAAACATATTTGATAAAGAATGCAACTGTCTGGACAAATGAACAAGATGGGATATTAAAAAATACTGATGTTCTTATTGAAAATGGAAAGATCAAGCAGGTTGGAAAAAATATTGCAGCACCTGCGGGATGCGAAGTTACTGATGGTACAAATATGCACGTAACTCCCGGCATCATTGATGAACATTCACATATTGCAGTTTCTGATGCAGTAAATGAAGGAACACAATCTTCTACTGCTGAAGTTCGAATTGGTGATGTTGTTGATGCAGATGATATTCAGATCTACAGACAACTGGCCGGCGGGGTTACTACATCGCATTTATTACATGGAAGTGCAAATGCAATAGGGGGACAAACTCAACTGATAAAATTGCGTTGGGGGCAAAGTCCGGAGAAAATGAAATTCGAAGGCGCACCGGGATTTATCAAATTTGCTTTAGGTGAAAACGTAAAGCAAAGTAATTGGGGCGAGAAACAAGTCGTACGTTTTCCACAGACAAGAATGGGTGTTGAGCAGGTTTATCTTGACTTTTTTACTAAAGCAAGTATTTACAATGCAAAAATGAATTTGAATTCTGCGTCGAATAAAAAACCTGCGGGAACAAATTCAATTCCTGTTCGCCGTGATCTTGAATTGGATGCATTAGTTGAAATAATGAAAGGCAAACGATTTATTACCTGTCATAGTTATGTTCAGAGCGAGATCAATATGCTTATACATGTTGCTGATTCATTCGGATTTAAAGTAAATACATTCACTCATATTCTCGAAGGGTATAAAGTAGCAGACAAGATGAAAGCTCATGGAGTAAGTGGGGCTTCAACTTTCAGTGACTGGTGGGCTTATAAGTTTGAAGTGTATGAAGCAATACCATACAATGGTCCGATCATGCATAATGTTGGATTGAATGTATCCTACAATTCAGATGATGCAGAAATGGCTCGTCGATTGAATCAGGAAGCAGCGAAAGCAGTAATGTATGGTGGAGTAAGTGAAGAAGAAGCGTTTAAATTTGTTACACTCAATCCTGCGAAGATGTTGCACATCGATGACCGCACAGGAAGTTTGAAAGCCGGCAAAGATGGTGATGTTGTTGTGTGGAATGAGAATCCACTTTCGGTCTATGCAAAACCAATTCAGACTTACGTTGATGGAATTAAATATTTCGACATAAAGCAAGATGAGATCTTACGCAAAGAGATCGTGTCGGAAAAAGCAAGATTAATGAAGAAGATGACAGATGCAAAGAACAAAGGCGAGTCGACTCAAAAACCCGCATTCAAAGCTCTGGAGTTAAAACATTGTAATGATCACGAAATATCAATGCCTCATTGATCCTAAAGAACGCAACAAGATGAAAAAAAATTTATACATATATTTGACGGCTTTCTCTTGCAGTCAATGCACAGCGACCGGATCCGGTTCCTGCTCAGTCACAGAGAATTCTTATCATGAATGGCGTTGCTCATATTGGCAATGGAAATGTGATAGAGAATTCTGCAATAGGATTTGAAAATGGAAAGCTGACATTGGTAGCAGATGCAACTGTTATCCGGTTAGATAAATCGAAATTTGATAAAGTGATAGATGCACTAGGCAAGCATATTTATCCGGGGCTGATTGAATGTAATTCAACTCTTGGTTTGACAGAGATCGATATGGTTCGCTCGACGCTAGATAACTATGAAGTGGGTGACATGAATCCCAATGTAAGAAGTCTCATTGCTTACAATTCAGATTCAAGGATTATTCCGACCGTAAGATCGAACGGAGTTCTGTTAGCGCAAATTGTTCCTTCCGGTGGAACGATCAGTGGACAGTCAAGTGTAGTTCAATTAGACGGCTGGAACTGGGAAGATGCAGCATACAAAACAGATGAAGGAATTCATCTCAACTGGCCTCGTATGTATGTTTACAAAGGTGGCAATTCTGAACCGGAAGATGTGCAACGTAATAAGATCCAAGAAATCTAAATGATCTTCAATTGTATTTTGATGAAGCAAAAGCGTATTCATTAAATCAGCTTCAACCGTGTCATCTGCAAATCTAGGTGCGAATTCAAAATTAACGAGGATCAGAATCTGAAATTTGAATCTATGCGTGGTTTATTCAATGGAACAAAAACTCTTTATGTTCATTGTGATTATGTGAAAGAAATCGTTAGCGCAATCAGCATGGCAGATAAATTTGGAATTCGTCTGGTAATTGTTGGTGGCGGAGATGCATATCGTGTAACCGATCTATTGAAATCTAAAAATGTCGCTATCATTCTAGGACGAACCCATTCGCTTCCTCCTCGAGAAGATGATGATATTAGATCTTCCATATAAATTACCTGCTATTCTTATCTAAAGCCGGAATAAATTATACCATAAGTATGGATGGTTCCTGGCAAGGAAGAAATCTTGCATTCAATGCAGGAACTCAAGTGCTGCATACGGCCTGACGAAAGAAGAAGCCTTGATGAGCATTACATTGAATGCAGCAAAGATTTAGGGATAAGTACAACAACAGGATCTTTGGAAGAAGGAAAAGATGCTACACTTATTATCAGCAGGTGATGTATTGGATATGAAAACCAATCATGTTGAAAGTGCATTTATCAATGGCCGAGAAATCAGCCTTGATAATATCCAAAAACAATTGAATCAAACTTATAAAACAAATACGGAATTAAGAAATAATGATCACAATGAAAATAACAAAATTGATTCTTGCAGGATCACTACTTGCCTGGCGCCTGTAATTCAGGAAAAAATCTCCGGAATCCGGAACAGCACAAATGGAAGATACTACATTCGATTTCATCGCAGATCGATTCGCAGATATCCAAGTGTTGCGATATAAGATCCACGACTTCGATAAGTTGACGTTGAAGCAAAAGCAACTTGCATATTATTTCTCAAGCAGGATTAGCAGGAAGCGATATTTTCTATGATCAGAAATATCGATACGGGATTGCTCAGAGAAACGTTTGAAGCAATTCTTGAAACATACAAAGGCGAAAAAGTGGCCCTGACTGGAATAATTTCATTGAATACTGTAAGCGATTTTTTTTTCGAATGGAAATCATCATCATTATTCGGCAGACAAATTTATTCCGGCATGTAGTTTTGAATATTTTTCGGAATCTGGTAAAAATAGTGATCAGCCAATTTACCACTCAATGGAAAATCAGTTGATGAATTTCTTACGCTTAAAAACAATCTTTTTGATCCGACTTATGATTCAAAAGTGTTGACCTTTCTGCAAAGATGTAATTATCGGAAGTAGCAACAATTTTTATGAAGGTGTAAATCAGAAAGAGGTAGAAGACTTTTATACAAAGATGAAAGAAGCGGATCCAACAAATCATTCCCAGATCGGATTCAATTCTAAATTGATGAAAGTGGATGGAAAGATCGTTGAGCAAGTTTATAAATTGGGAGGAATGTATGGCCGGCCATTGAGAAAATCATTTACTGGTTGCAAAAGGCAAGTACGAGTGGCTGAAAATGAACAACAAAAAAAACAATTGATAACCTGATCGAATTTTATCAGACAGGGGATCCTGTTGATTTTGATAATTACAGCATTGCATGGGTTTGTGATACGATTTCTACTGTCGATGCTGTGAATGGTTTTATCGAAGTATATCAGGATGCATTGCAGAAAAAATCTGCTTTTGAATCGGTAGTGTCGATGAAAGATTTCGAAGCGACAAAACGAATTGCAGCTGTTTCGCATGAAGCGCAATGGTTCGAAGACAATTCGCCAATCATGAAAGAGCATAAGAAAGATACAGTAACCGGAATCAGTGCTAAGGTCATCACTGTGATCTCAGAAGTTGGAGATGCTGCACCTTCGACCCAATAGGAATTAATCTGCCAAACAATGAATGGATCCGGGAAGAGATACAGGTTCGAAATCTGTTTCATTAAGTAATATCGTTGAATCGTATAATTTCTATAAAGCAAAATCACCAATGATCGATGAGTTTCGGTTCATCAGATGAAGTGAAAGAGAGAATAAGAAAATATGCTGCAATTGGTGGTGAACTTCACACCGACCTGCATGAAGTAATTGGACATGCATCAGGAAAGATCAATCAGAGGAGTAAGAACTACAGACATCACACTGAAAAATTACGCAGGTGTGTTAGAAGAAGCAAGAGCAGATTTAGTCGGCTTATATTATACAATGGACCAGAAATTAGTTGACATGGGAGTAAGTCCATCACTGGAAGTCGGAAAGGCTCAGTATGATAATTATATTCTGAATGGATTGATGACTCAACTACAAAGAATCGAGCCGGGAAAAAATCTGGAACAAGCGCACATGCGTAATCGCCAATTGAGTTCTCAATGGGCATTAAAAAGGAGAGAAAGATAAAGTAATAGAGAGAATTTCACGTGATGGTAAAACATATTTTGTGATCAACGATTATCAGAAGTTGAGAACATTGTTCGGCGAATTACTTCGCGAGATCCAAAGAATAAAATCGGAAGGCGATTTCAAAGCAGGAAAAAATCTTGTAGAAACATACGGTGTGATCGTAGATCAGCCATTGTTAAAAGAAGTTCATGCTCGTTTTGAAAGCTTAACATTGCGCCTTATCAGGGTTTCATTCAACCAAAATTAGTTCCTGTTATGGAAGGAGATCGTATCGTTGATGTGAAAGTTGAATATCCAAAAGATCTTATTTCACAAATGCTGGAATATGGGAAGACATATAATTTCCTTCCTCCATTCTGGAATTAAGAAAATTTATTTGTAAAGAAAAAGGGCGATGTAATTATCGCCCCTTTTTATTCTTTTTATTTGTAAAGATATTGCATGATCTCTACATCAAGTAATTTTCCGAATTTGACTCCGACTTCTTTTAGTGTACCGACATGACGATATCCGATCTTTTCATGAATATGAATACTGGATAAATTGTCACTCGTTATTCGCGAAATCACAGTATGATTTTTTACTTTCAGACCTTCAAGTGTAATTACTTCCAGTAACTTCGAACCGATTTTCTTCCCCCTATGATCTGGATGAATATACACAGAGACCTCAACGGTGGTATCATACGCGCAACGATCACTGTATGGACTTAATGAAGCCCAGCCTACAACAACATTGTTTTCTTCAGCAACAAAAACCGGATGATTGGCTTTATGATTTTCATACCATTCCAATTGCTTTTCAAATGTTCTTGCAGTAGTGTCAAAAGTTGCTGTTGTATTCAAAACAGCCTCATTGTAGATGTCTAAAATTGCTTTTAAATCATCACTTGTAGATTTACGAATTTGTAACATACTTCAAATGTAAGAAATCGCAATAATAATCTGAAATTGTATCAGAGCGTAAAACGAAATGATAAAGCACCATCAAAGTAGCCGTAGAATCCTGGTACAATGTCAATTTGAGGTTTCACATCCAATCCGAGTGTGATCGGGGCTCCGGTGAATTTATACTCTAGACCTATAATAAAATCTACACCCAGATAGGTAGAACTTGTATAATACTTGTCATCATAAACTATCACCTTGTTGCCTTTATATTTATAGTAGCGAAAATCACCATAACGGTAATCACCTTGAAAAAACCAACGTGGCCACCCAATCCATAAAACCATTTTAATCCCGGCGCATTTGGAAAAGATTGATGCTTTTCATACAAGCCTGTGATCGATATTGAATGTCTTGCAAATCCAATTATTCCTTCCAAAGCAGATGTACTTCCTGTAAAATGTTTTACCGTTATTCCTGAATTAATTCCACCTAAACGGAAACCTAATCCAGTTTGATAGTCTTGTGCACTTGCAACCATTGACATCAGAATAAATGCAAACAGTATTTTTACTTTCTTCATATTTGTTTTTTAATGTAACTTTTATTTTACCAGAAGGGAATCAATTGTCATTTGTGTTATTGTGTGATAATTTTCTCTTGAAGACGAGTAAATATTTTCAGCCATTTTTCTTCCGCTTTCTGTTTTGATCATCGCACTAAATAATGGCTTTACAAATTTTCTTCTGCCAACATCGGTGAGAAATACTTTAAGGGTTGGGAAAGCAGGTTCGTAATTGCTGTAGATACATTTTTCCAACCATGCAAACAGAATTTCTGAATTGCCGGTTTTTGTAAAATGAAAAGTCTCGTCAAGATCTTTCATCTGTGCTGATGACAATTTTTCAGGAAGTAATGCTAAAAATCTAAGCCATTCATAGGTTGAATAGCCATTTGTGTTCAATTCTTTCGCTTTTCCATTGTTTTTCCATACTTCAACTTCTTTGGCTACAGCTTCAAATTTGGCAGAATGAACTATGGGGCAATTTTTGGGCAGACCGGGTTTATATACCCATTCATTGATATTAATTTTTTGCTCCAACTCACTATTTCCCTTTATCAGTTCTGAATTATATTCTTTAAGAAATTGTTCTGTAGTGATTGTTCCAAATGCATGACTGTGAAAATAGTTTTTAAGAAAAACATCAAATCGGTCTCTGCCGATAGTTTTTCAATCAGTAGCAATAAAAAAATGGCCTTTCTCATAGGCAATATCATTCATTCCATCATCAGGATCTCTTCCTGCCAGGTTGAGTTTTAAATGTATCAGCACTTGTATCACCGAGTTCGGCAATAGTTGCTTTGAGATCTTCAAGTCCCAGTAACATTGCATGTCAGAAAAATCTTTTCCATACAATTCTTCCATGATCCTTAATTCAAAGTAAACTGTAAATCCTTCATTCATCCAGAAATCATCCCACGTTGCATTTGTAACTAGATTTCCACTCCACGAGTGTGCAAGTTCATGTGCAACAAGTGTAGTAAGTGATCTGTCACCTGCCAGAATTGTAGGCGTTGCAAAGGTCAGCATTGGGTTTTCCATCCCGCCGAAAGGAAATGATGGCGGGAGAACGATCAGATCATATCGCCCCCAGGCATAATCGCCGTAAAGTTTTTCAGCCACATTCACCATTTGCGGAAGATCTGCAAATTCATGAATGGCTTTATCGATCGTAACCTGTTCAGCATACACTCCTGTACGTGCATCCAGTGGCTTAAAAAGAAAGTCGCCGACTGCAAGTGCCAGTAAATATGCAGGAATCGGTTTCGGCATTGTAAAATGATAGATACCCGAATCATTTTTCTGCTGTGGATTCTCAGCACTCATTGCTGCCATCAATTGTTTCGGAACCTGGATGACTGCTTCGTATGTAAACCTGATTCCCGGACTGTCTTGTATCGGAACCCATGTACGCGCTAAGATCGCCGTGACTGTGTAAAAATAAAAACGGCTGTTTTTTCCTGCAGTTTGTTGGGAGACAACCATTGTAATGCTGCTGCTCCGGAGATGTAGAATAATTGATTGTGATAAATTGCGTCGTTGAATCTATTTCAATGATCAACTCTTTCCTAAAAACCGATCCTGGTTTCCTAAGGTAAATTTTGCCAGAGCATCAGAATCATTCAGAGTGATCTTCTCAATGTTCAAGATCTTTTGTATCAAGATGAATCTTATTTGCTCCTGCTTCGGATTGAATTGTCAGTGTGGCTTTCCCTTTCAGGATCTTTTTTTCAAAGTCGACAGCTAAGTTCATACTTAGATGAGTCACCTTAGATTCATTTGACCGCGCATAGGAATGCGGATCTTGTTTCACAATCAATTCTTGAGTTTCCATATTTTTATTTTTTGAATTCGTGCAGGCAGAAAAAGTCACGAATGAAATTACGAAGAGGAGAATGTTTTTCGTCACAAATTATTTTTTTATAAAGGTAATAACTTTTTTTGTTCAGGATTTAATGCTAAAAATCAAAAGGCCGCTCCTGAGGGAACGGCCTTTTGATCTGCTAAAATTCGGAAAATGCATTTATTTACTGTGTTATAAGGACTTTTTCGTTAACACTTTTTCACCTTCATGAACAGAAACTATCACATAGGAAGATGCAATATTCAAAGTACGGTTGAATGTTGTGCCTTTGTTAAATGTTTCATTGATCAGGATCTGACCTAAAGCATCTACGACTTTAATTGTAGCGTCTTTTGCCGGATGATCAAATTTTATAGTGAGTAAATTGTTTTTCGAATTGATCATAATAGATTCATCATTCGCTTCATCAATTCCTATCGATGTAACCGTGATGGTTTCGGAATAATCTGCCGAACATCCATCTGAAGTTTCAATATGCAATGAAACGGTATATGTTCCATCAGCAGCATACGTATAATTCGGATTGGCAGCATTAGAAGTATTGCCATCACCAAATGCCCATGAATAAACAATAACATTTCCTATTGCAGCATTTGTGAATGCCACATCAAGTCCTAAAGCTGCGTATGTAAAGTCACTGACAGCACTTCCAACCAATACACTCACTGTTGCAGGTGAACTTGAACAAGGTAATTCCTGAACTTCCCAGTCGTAACAATAGTAATAATAATTTGCAGGATTAGTAGTTGAATTACTTAAAGTAATCGAAACCAATCCGCCAATTGTATAAGGATATCCGGCGCCGGTCGTATTTGTATACAGTACACTTCCTGCAACAACACCTAATTCATAATTTCCCGGTGACTGAATATCGAAGTTCAATGTTACACGACTTTGTCCGTCAGGAACATTAATTGTTCTCGACTGAAGTAGTGTGCCTGAAGAATTATACAAATTAAATGTTCTGTCAGTTGTGCCACTTGCATCAACAAAAACTGATTTCAATCGCATCGGTGCAAATGTTGTGAAGAGCTCTCTGCCTTCAAATGATGTATTGTGATAACTTCCTGCGCCAATTGTTGGTCCGGCCGGTCCGACATTTTGCAATGCAGAAGGTGTAACCTGGCGAACTGTATAAGTAGTGTTGGTATTTAAGATTGGCGTTGTATATACCAATGAAGTTGAAACAAGATTGTTTGATGCGTCATACCATTCAGCCTGATTTCCGGATGTAACCGTTGCAGTCAATGTTGTACTTCCTGCTGTACACAATGCAGTTGTACCAGATACAGTAGGAGCAGGATCAATCGTAACTGTAATGTATGATGATTTCGTTATTGCATCTGAACCAAGAGTATTTGTTACAGTAAGTATCACCGTAAATGTTCCTGCACTTGTGTAAACATGAGTTGGATTCTGAAGAATAGAAGTTTGTCCATCACCAAAATCCCACAACCATTGTTGAGGTATATCTGTTGACTGATCAGTAAACCGGATTGTTCCAAAACATGTAGTTGTTACATCACTTGTAAATTCAGCAACAGGCGGAGCAATTGGAATCTGACAGAATGGAGGGATAGAAAAATCTTCTGTCTCATCGCCTGCAGTGTTTGCACTACCCTGACTTGCATTGAAGCCCATTCCTCTGCGCGCAAAAACTTCCCAGATCATGCATTTGTGAATTCCTCCGTACAGATTATCATCGGCCTGAATAATTGCATCACGACCGTCTAAGAAGCCGGGACCACATGGCTGAAGTTTCATTCCTTCCATGACTAAAGCCATAGCAATGTTGTTACCTGATGTTCCGTTGATCCAGTCGGGATCAAATCCATCCTGATCAACTAATGCCCAGTTCAGGTCCCAGACAACTGTACACCAGACTTCACCAACGTTATGTACCTCTGAACTTGCGGCCAGAAATCCATACGTTTCAGGATTGATTGACATATCTGTCGAATAAGGATATCTTCTTATTCCGGGCCCATTCGTAGGCTCTCCAAGTGCAAATGTTCCTACACCACGCGCATCAGCACCATCGTCACCATCTTTTTGTGTGAACATTAATGCTAACCAGTCACTCCAGCCTTCTCCTGCTTGTTCTCCATTACTAAGACAATTAGAATTATTTGGTCCTCCTGTTAATCGGTTAGAAACTCCATGACCATATTCATGAGTTACGATTCCATTGTCAAGTGATCCATCTATCTGAACTGCACTTGAAGGGGAAGGATTTAATGTTCCATTTACTGTTGAACCACCCAGCGCAGCACGAATAATATTTCCATCAGCCTGAGAGATCATTACAGATGGAATTGTAACAGTAGCTCCGCTTCCATTGTCACCCATTGAAAAAGGTGAACTTGGATCATTATTGATCACGATTACTGCAACTGCATTTTCATTCTGAGCCTGCAAAACTTTATCAACGAAATTACATGAACCTCTGTCGAGCAAAGCAATTTTTCCTGAAATGGCTGAGCCATTTACCAATGGTTCACATGCATCCGTATTCGGAGCTGCTCCATCATCTACCAGAACTATGTCGTCAGTAATCGGGACAGAGATTGCAGGACCGAATCCTGCGCCTACTACATTGTATGAACCTGCAATACCGGCAGGACTGTTGATCACAAGAGTCGATTGAACAACACCACTCCACAAATACATTTGCATACGACCGTTCTGACCATCATCAGGTGTTGAGAAGTTGGCATTATTTGTTCCGCCGCCATCCTGTGCTTCTGCATCAACATGATCACCTCCTAAACCATTTCCTGAGTAATTGAATGCCTGAAAATTTCCGGAAACTTCATCGAAACCATAATGATATAAGTAATCGTGAAGCATATTGTTTACATAAAATAAATTTACGTTCGATGCATCAGTGTATGTACTTGGAGCTTGTAAAAGATTAGCAGGAAAATCGAAGTCTAATGAAGCAGTACCATCAGGTGAAGTACCGGGTGCATCCTGATCAGCTATGTCATCGTATGCATAAACATTGTTTCCACGTGTGATCGTATATTCTGCTCCTGCAACACCGTTCACATCATGCCATCCGAATGGTGATGCTGTTGCGTCAGAAGGATCGGGCAATAAAGCGGATGGACCAAAAGAAGGTCCTTCCAATGGAAATGGAAATACACGATATGAACCAATCAGTGATGTAGAAGTTGTAGTTGCTGCTGCATTCCGAAATGGAACTGCTTGAGTTGAAACTTGTGATGATGTTGCTGAAGGTGTTTCTCCAAATTCACAACTCACAGTCCAGTCGTTTTTCTCGATATAATTTCCATTCAATGCATCGATACGAACATTCCACCAGTGACTTCCATCTAAAACATGAATGTTTACATTCCAAGTTAAACGAAGGCGATTATTGACTGGTTGTAAAACCAGTTCAACTTTTATATCATCTCTTGAAATTCCACCTGATGTGAAAGTTGATTTGTTTGTGGTTTTATCGTTGGTGATCATTTTCGGATCAGCCTGAAACGAAAGATTGAGATGTTGTGCAGCTTTTCGGATTCCATCAAGTTGAGAAATCGAAGGGCGAATGGAATTTGTAATTCCTGCAGCATTCGGATAAATGCGTTTTGCAAATGAAACCACTTTTCCATTACGTATACATACAGAAGAAACAGCGTTGAAAATTTTCACACCATTTACAGTCTGCTGAACATATGCATATGTTGTTCCGTATTTCTGATTGAAAGTGAGATCAGACAAATACCAGTTTGCAAGATCTTCATCAGTGAGATTTAATGTCGATTGATTTAACTTTAAATAATCGGCAACAATTTTTCCGTAAACTTCCTTATCGGAATTTTGATTGGCAGTTCCGCCGGCAAAAAGCCGCATAGCCAAAAAAAGCATCACGAATGATGCTGCACTTAGTTTCTTAAACATAGTAGGAATAGTATAGTAGGTAATAGGTTAATTTAGGTTCAGCTAATTAATACTCTTTTAAATCTCCTTTTGTCACTGAAAAGTGATTTTCAATCCAATTCAATCCAAATATAAAAAAAGAAAGTGATCTTTTATTAATAAAAGCAGTGCTTTAGTTATAAATTTCTTCTCACTTTTTTCGTTTTACTTATCCACATTTTTGTATCTATTCTGAGTATCAACACAAAAAATTTTGCTTTGGAGTTCTCAATACCAAACATGAAAATGCAAGTGCGAGTTATAAACAAAATCTGTTCAAAACGCTTGAAACGCTTGTCTGATAAGGGGTTTGGAGCTTACATCCGATTTACAAACATACAGAGGTGCATAATTGTTATTAAATATACACGAATGTGCTTGCGTATGATTTTAAAAAAAAGAATTTTTGTTCAAGTGATCGGGGAGTCAATAAACCGATAATTCAAAAGAAATTTAAAGGATAAGAGAATACTTCTCTTTCAGGTCGGCGGAAATTTTAAAAAAACCGATAGAAAGAGGCAGGGAATCGTCACCTCTAATTAGAACTAACAAAATTTAATAACTGCTTTTTTAAAGTAAAAATGAAGAAAGAAATATTATTAGAAGAAAACAAGGATCGCTTTGTGCTTTTCCCGATCAACTGCCCAAAGATCTGGGACATGTATAAGAAGTCAGTTCAGAGTTTCTGGACTGCTGAAGAAGTCGATTTACAGGCTGATCAAAAAGATTGGGAAAAACTGTCGAACGATGAACGCCATTTCATTAAACACGTGCTTGCTTTTTTCGCTGCCAGCGATGGAATTGTGAATGAAAACCTTGCAATTAACTTCATGAACGAAGTTCAACTTCCGGAAGCCCGTTGTTTTTACGGTTTCCAGATCATGATGGAAAACATCCATTCTGAGATGTATTCATTGCTCATCGATACTTATATTAAGGACTCTGCAGAAAGAACACATTTATTACATGCAATAGATACAGTGCCATGTGTTACTAAAAAGGCACAATGGGCGCTTCGTTGGATAAAAAACGGAAGTTTTGCTGAACGTCTGATCGCTTTCGCAGCAGTAGAAGGAATTTTCTTCTCAGGATCATTCTGCTCAATTTTCTGGTTGAAAAAACGTGGTTTGATGCCGGGTCTTTGTACTTCAAATGAATTCATCAGCCGCGACGAAGGAATGCATTGCGATTTCGCTTGCTTACTTTATGGTATGCTTGAAAATAAACTGCCGAAAGAAACTGTTCAGGCTATTATCCGCGATGCAGTTGAAAACGAACATGAATTCGTTACAGATGCAATTCCGGTTTCATTGATCGGAATGAATGCTAAACTGATGTGTCAGTATATTGAATTCGTTGCAGATCGTTTACTTGTTTCTCTTGGATGTGATAAAATTTACAACAGCACTAATCCGTTTGACTTCATGGAAATGATCTCACTACAGGGAAAAACAAACTTCTTCGAAAAACGAGTGAGCGAATACAAAAAAGCTTCTGTTGGTCAGCAACAGTCGGAGAATCTATTCAAGCTGGACGAAGATTTTTAGTGAGTAGTGATTGGTGAGTGGTAAGTAGCAATACTTTCATTTTGCAATCAGTATGCATTGAAAATAGTGAGAAGAGGGTGAATGTTAGTACATACTTTAACATCCATTTCTCATTGAATAAAAGGAATATATTATCAAAATGTAAGTAGTGCTACTCACCACTTACCAATTACCATTTACCAATTACAAAAAAAACTTACCACCAACAATGTTCGTACACAAAAGAGATGGAAGAAAAGAAGCCGTTCGATTCGATAAAGTAACGGCAAGGATTCAGAAACTGGCTTACAGTTTATCTGAACATGTAGATACTTTTGCTGTGGCTCAAAAGGTCATCGAAGGTATTTATGATGGAGTAACTACATCTCAACTGGATAGTCTGGCGGCGGAAATTGCAGCATCAATGACGACTCGTCATCCTGATTATGCAATTCTT
Source organism: Bacteroidota bacterium (assembly GCA_016711505.1). Taxonomy (NCBI): domain Bacteria; kingdom Pseudomonadati; phylum Bacteroidota; species Bacteroidota bacterium. The sequence continues at coordinate 62,587 of JADJSV010000011.1, forward strand.
GCGGCGCGTATCGCAGTGAGTAACCTGCATAAAAATACAAAGAAGTCTTTCAGCGAAACGATGAAAGATCTTTATGAATATATCGATCCGAAAACCGGAAAGAAAGCTCCTTTGCTTGCTGATGATGTATATGCAATCATCGAGAAGAACAAAGACTTCTTGGATTCAACCATCATCTACGACCGCGATTTCGGTTACGATTACTTTGGTTTCAAAACACTGGAGAAATCTTACTTGCTGAAGATCCGTGGCGCAATTGCTGAACGTCCGCAACACATGATAATGCGTGTAGCAATCGGTATTCACAAAGAAGATATTGAATCTGCTGTTGAGACTTATAACCTGATGAGCGAACGTTGGTTCACTCATGCTACACCGACACTGTTCAATGCAGGAACACCGAAACCACAGTTAAGCTCTTGCTTCCTGTTGCAGATGGAAGACGATAGCATTGATGGAATTTATAATACACTTAAGAACTGCGCAAAAATTTCGCAGTCGGCCGGTGGTATCGGACTAAGCATTCACAATGTACGTGCAACAGGTTCTTATATCCGCGGAACGAATGGTACTTCAAACGGTATCGTTCCGATGTTGCGTGTATTCAATGATACAGCTCGTTATGTTGATCAGGGTGGTGGAAAGCGCAAAGGTTCTTTCGCTATTTATATTGAACCTTGGCATGCAGATATTTTCGATTTCCTTGAATTGAAAAAGAATCATGGTAAAGAAGAAAACCGCGCCCGTGATCTTTTCTTCGCTATGTGGATCTCTGATCTGTTCATGGAAAGAGTTGAGCAAGACGGTGAGTGGAGTTTATTCTGTCCGAATGAAGCACCTGGTCTTGATGAATGTTATGGTGATAAATTCCGTGCTCTGTATGCTCAATATGAAGCAGAAGGTCGCGCGCGTAAAACTATAAAAGCACAAGAACTTTGGTTTGCAATTCTTGAATCGCAAATTGAAACAGGAACACCGTACATGCTTTACAAAGATGCATGTAATGAAAAGAGCAATCAGAAAAATCTTGGTACAATCAAGAGTTCAAATCTTTGTACAGAGATCGTTGAGTACACTGCACCGGATGAGATCGCTGTTTGTAATCTTGCATCGATAGCATTACCACGTTTTGTGATCAACAATAAATTCGATCATCAGAAATTATTCGACATCACGTATGTGATCACGAAGAATCTGAATAAAGTAATTGACATCAATTATTATCCTGTTGAAGCTGCCCGCAAGAGCAACATGCGTCACCGTCCGATCGGAATTGGTGTGCAGGGATTAGCAGATGCTTTCATCCTGATGCGTATGCCATTCGACAGCGATGAAGCGCGTCAGTTGAATAAAGAAATTCACGAAACGATCTACTATGCATCAATGACTGCATCGAAAGATCTTTCTAAGAAAGATGGTCCTTACGAAACATACGAAGGTTCACCGGTATCACAAGGAATTTTCCAGTACGATATGTGGAATGTAACTCCATCGAATCGCTGGGAGTGGGATGTGCTGAAAGAAGAAGTAAAAAAATACGGAGTTCGAAATTCATTATTGTTAGCTCCGATGCCGACTGCAAGTACATCGCAGATCCTTGGTAACAACGAATGCTTCGAACCATATACATCGAATATTTACAGTCGTCGTGTATTGAGTGGAGAATTCCCGATCGTAAACAAGCACTTATTAAAAGATCTTGTGAAACTGAATCTGTGGAATGATAACATGAAGAATAAGATCATTGCAGATAACGGTTCAATTCAGGCAATAGCAGAAATTCCTGCTGACCTGAAAGAGATCTACAAAACTGTTTGGGAGATCAAACAACGTGCAGTGATTGATATGGCTGCTGACCGTGGTGCGTACATCTGCCAGAGTCAGTCGTTGAATTTATTTATTCAGGACGCCAACTTCGCCAAACTTACATCAATGCATTTCTATGCATGGAAAAAAGGTTTGAAGACAGGCATGTATTACCTGCGTACGAAGTCAGCTGCGGATGCAGTGAAATTTACAATCGACCAAAGTTACCTGAAGCAACCAAATGTTGAAACAGCAGTTGTTGCCGATAAAGAAGAAGCCTTTGCCCAAATGGCCTGCTCGCTGGATAATCCGGAAGCGTGCGAAGCCTGCGGGTCATAACGATACAATGCTTTTGTACATAGTGCGAACCCTTTCGGTGATGAACCGGGAGGGTTTTTTGTTACCGATATGTGGCCCCTACAGGGTCCAGGGGTTACAAGTTTGGAAATAGATCACAAATTTTTAAAATGTGTTTCTGTTTAATAAATTCACAGGCGAATTCTAAAAGGTTTGCAAATTATCATTTGCATTTCAAATCGATACTGCATTTTTCTATTTTCCACATATCGTGTCAATTCATATGCGACCCCTACGGGGTCGTGCGTTCATTTCATTTTACGGGCTACCAATATGTGACCCTTCCAGGGTCGTGCGTTCCTATCATTGTACGGGTTACCAATATGCGACCCTTCCAGGGTCGTGCGTTCATTTCATTTTACGGGCTACCAATATGTGACCCTTCCAGGGTCGGGCGTTCCTATCATTGTACGGGTTACCAATATGTGACCCTTCCAGGGTCGGGCGTTCCTATCATTGTACGGGTTACCAATATGTGACCCTTCCAGGGTCGGGCGTTCCTATCATTGTACGGGTTACCAATATGTGACCCTTCCAGGGTCGGGCGTTCATATCATTGTACGGGTTTCCAATATGTAACCCTTCCAGGGTCTGAGGTTATAAGTTTGTAGTTAGATCACATTTTTTAAAATGTATTTCTATTTAATAAATTCACCGAACGACCCTGGAAGGGTCGCATATCGGTAGAAAAGATAATCAACAACACGAACCGACCCCGTAGGGGTCGCACATGATTTGGTAAGGCAATAAATTCACGCAGTGTCCGTTTTCGATTAGGGACACATCTATTTCCTTCATTCATTATCCAAAAAATTTGTATTGTTAATATTACCTTTATAAGATGCAAAAACATTTCCATCTCCCAATCATCTTGTTTTTTCTTGCTCTGCAATTTGTAAATGCCTCAGCGCAGGATTCCCTCATCATCCAACGCGACACCTTCGATGTAAAAGACAGAATAGAATTCTATCCAAAGGTAGCAGCGACACTATCAGTTCCAACATTATCATGCTCGTGTGGAAATTCAGATTTCATGTATAGAGTTTACAGACTGGAAAACGGAAAATGGAAATTGTTTCTTAATCACAGTGAACAGGAAGACGAACCGAAATGCACTTGCAAATATTTTGCAACACAATTGAAAGATGGTGTAATGTATTCGATTGATGCAATCAATGCTTCCGGTACATTTTATCTGGAATTGATAGGAGGAAAGCCGCATGCTGTTTCGAAAAAATTCATTCTGTTAGAGAAATAACCCTGAGTAATTACTACAAACTGAGTATTGACGGCCTTTTGCGACCCAACTACATTTGTTGGTATGATGAAGAAGGTGATCGTCTTTTTAATTTTTGCTATACTGATCTTTTGTGCAATTAATATGTTTGCACAAATGCCCGGACTTTCGTGGGCGAAGCAAATCGGAAGTTCAAATGCTACTTACTACCGAAAACAGGCAACAGATTATTTTACCGGCACTACTGTACATTCAATTTCCTTCAATATTACAACAGATGTAGATCCCGGACCGGGTGTGATCAATTTTACAGGTGCAGGTGGTGGTGATATTGCGCTGGTCAAAGTTGATGTTAACGGCAATACAATTTGGGCTAAGCAGGTTGGCGGCATAGGTTACGAACGCGCAGATGCTCTGGTGACCGATAACGTTGGTAATATATACGTCACAGGTTTTTTTAATAATACGGTCGACTTTGATCCGGGAGCAGGAGTTGTAAACCTTGCTGCATCCGGTCCTTATAACGGCTTCATATTAAAACTTGATTCAAATGGAAATTTTATATGGGTCCAACAGATTCGAAATTCAAATCTTGTTGATATACGTGACATTAAAATTTCTGCATCTGGAATTATTGTCATCGCCGGAATATTCGATGGAACAATAGATCTTGATCCCGGTGTAGGAACTTTCAATGCAACAGCACCAACAAATAATTATGACGTGTTTATTGCAACGTATACTTCTTCTGCAGGAGCAATTGTCTGGGCAGATGTTTTTCCAGGAACAGGAAGCGATATTGTAGGGTCAATTGATATTGATCCGCTTTCCAATGAGATCTTATATGTAGGAAATCAAATCGGTACTTGTGACTGGGATCCGGGTGTCGGAGTATCTAATCTGGTTGCAACTTCTTATTCAAATGCCATCGTAAGATTGAATATTCTCACAGGGGCACTCATGTGGGCAAAAATGTTTACCGGACCCGGATCTGCAAATGGTCTTGATATAGCAGCGGATTATAATGGAAATATCTGGGTGACGGGGAATAATGTCGGCACTGTAGATTTTGATCCCGGTGCAGGCGTTTTTAACCTGAGTGGTCCGGGGCCAGGCATTCCGAATTCATATATGGTTCAACTAAATTCTGCAGGAGACTTGATTCGTGCATTGCGGATAAGTGGTGCAAGCGATAATTTTTGTAATGCCGTTGCAATTGACCGGACAAATAACTGGGTCTATCTTTGCGGAGGATTCAAAGGAACTGCAGACTTTGATCCGGGGCCGGGGACTTATAATGTAAATTCCGTAGGGAACCAAGGCTGGTATATCATTGCTCTGGATGACAACGGAAATTTTCAATGGGGCGGAGGAAGCGGCGGAGATTATTATTCTCAGGCGTATGATATTTCAACAGATGTCAATAGAAACATTTATGTCGGCGGACATTTCTATACGACTGTCGATTTTGATCCCGGTGTTTCGTCTAGCTCACTTCTAACTGCAACCGGATTGCCGGATGTTTTTTTTCTAAAGTTAAGTGATGCAGTGACCTTGCCGGTTTCATTCTTATACTTTGAAGGTGAGGTAAAAAATAAAATGGTGGAATTGGACTGGGCAACGGCATCGGAGATCAATAATTCATACTTTACACTTGAACGCTCTTCTGATGGATTGAACTTTTCTCTTTGCTGAATCGTTCCCGGAAATGGTAATGCAAGTCAGATCTCTGAGTATAATTTTATGGATGCTTCTGCACCTAAAGGAATTGTTTATTATTTATTAAGTCAGACTGATTTCGATGGTACTACTCAAAAACTTTCAACGATAGCTGTAGAAAATGATTTCGAAAATGATTTTCATATAACATGTTTTGAGAAGAATGGTGTTCTTAAAATTCTTTCTACTGAAAAAGGTGAATTTCAATTACAGATTATTTCGATGAATGGCCAGGTTGTTTATTCTGAAAATATTTTATTCGGATCAAAAGATGTTGAATTGAATTCCTATTTATTGAATCCCGGTGTTTATATTTTGAATGTGAAAAATGAAAGAAAATTATTTTCGACAAAGTTTGTTTGGTGAAAGTTTTTAATCTGCGAGATCCGCGAGATCTGCGGGAGAAATAAAATGGCGCTTAATTATTTCCCGCAGATCTCACAGATCCCGCAGAAAAGAAGTAATTCAAAAAATCTGCGTTTTTAATCTGCGTGATCCGCGAGATCTGCGGGAGAAAAAAATCACGCTTAATTTTTCCCGCAGATCTCACAGATCCCGCAGAAAAGAAGTAATTCAAAAAATCTGCGTTTTCAATCTGCAAGATCCGCGAGATCTGCGGGAGAAAAAAAATCACGCTTAATTATTTCCCGCAGATCTCACAGATCCCGCAGAAAAGAAGTAATAAAAAAAATCTGCGTTTTTAATCTGCGAGATCCGCGAGATCTGCGGGAGAAAAAAAATCGCGCTTAATTTTTCCCACAGAACCCGCAGATTTAGCGCAAAGATATCTTGAAAAAAACCGGGAACTGGAACAATCTTGGCTGTGTCTGGCCAATGAATGCGGTGAATATTACGGCACTATTAATATTTTTAATAACTTGCCCGTAAATCATTAATCACCCCTATCTATGAAAAGGATTTGTGCATTAGTTTTATTTGCATTCGGTTTTCTGTTTGCCTCAGCGCAGCAGGTAAATAAAAATTATTCTATACTTTTTAAATCGGGAGTTGTACAACTCCAGCCTAATGCTGATGCCTTTTCAACGAATGACGACCTGAATCAGTTTCCGGTTTTCAATCAGCGTATTTACGCATTGCTCCAATTCAATAATGTGCCAACAATAGAGCAACGCCAGATCATTGAAGCAAGCGGAATTCATCTGCTGGATTACATTCCGCACTTTGCATTTTATGCTTCGCTGCCTTCTGATTTTAATCCGGGCATACTAGCTTCTCTTGACGTAAGAAGTTTATCTGTAATAGAAGCAACTTACAAACTTAGTCAGGAACTGAGAAACAATTCTATTCCTCCACATGCAATCAAACAAGAAGGAACTGTTGATGTAAATGTTTTGTATTTCAACGATGTTACAAGGGAGATTGCCATCAAAGAATTAATTTCTAATGGAGCGAATGTTATCAAGACGCCCGAAAATCTTAAAACGATTACGATCAGGATTAATAACAATGAAATCGAAAAGTTTTCGGAATTACCTTTTGTAGAGTATATGGAAACAATTGCGCCTGATCCAACTCCCGACGATACAAAAGGTCGCAGTCTTCATCGCTCGAATGTAATCAATTCAGAACAGACAAACGGTTTGCACTACAATGGTTCAGGTGTGCATGTGGCAGTTGCTGATGATGGAAGTATAAGTCACATTGATTTTAAAGGTCGCTGGACTGATCATACCAATACTGCACAAGGAGGAACTCATGGTGATATGACTTCAGGGATTTGTGTAGGTGCCGGAAATCTTGATCCTACAATAACGGGAATGGCTACAGGTGCGCATCTTCACGAATTTTCAATTAGCGGTTATCCGCAAATTGTTGATGCAATTTCAAATTACAATATCGATAGTATTGTACTGGTGTCTACAAGTTATAGCCAGGGCTGTAATGAGTATACATCAGACTCTCAATTTGGAGATGAATTAATTTATGACAATCCGCAACTTGAATTTATATTCAGTGCAGGTAATAATAATAGTTCCGATTGTGGTTACGGCGCAGGGGATCAATGGGGTAATATTACCGGTGGATATAAATCAGGAAAAAATGTAATTGCATGTGCAAATGTAAATGCCAACGATTTGATAGCAGGAAGCAGCAGTCGTGGTCCCGCAAGCGATGGCCGTGTAAAGCCGGATATCGCTGCGAATGGAACAGATCAAATGTCGACTGATGAAAACAACACTTATCAAGTCGGCGGAGGTACTTCCGCAGCTTCACCGGGTGTTGCCGGTATAAGTGCACAATTATGTCAGGCTTATAAAGAAATGAATTCAGGACAGGAAATTAATACGGCTTTGCTTAAAGCAACATTGTTAAACACCGCTTCAGAACTTGGAAATCCGGGTCCCGATTACATTTTCGGCTGGGGTCGTGTGAATGCAATGCGCGCATATGATCTGCTTGCCGGCAACAATTTTATTTTCGATTCTGTTTCTCAGGGTCAGGCGAAGACATTTAATTTAACTATTCCGGCTAATACGTCTCTTGCAAAAGTAATGGTTTACTGGCACGATTACGAAGGAAATCCTTCTGCATCAAAGGCGCTGGTAAATGATCTGAATATATCTATGACTGACTTATCCAGTACAAATTATCTTCCATTGATATTGGATCCCACACCTGATGAAATAACTCTGAATAATTTTGCTGTGCAGGGGGTTGATACTTTGAATAATGCCGAACAAATACAAATTGAAAATCCTGCTGCAGGAACCTATTCTTTAACAGTAGATGGTTTTGAAGTACCGCAAGGCGTACAAAAATTTTATGTTGTATGGGATATGATAGAAGATGGAATTAAACTTACTTATCCGAATGGTGCAGAAGGTTTCGTAGCCGGTGAAGAAGAAATACTTCGATGGGATGATGCGAGTCAATCAACGCAATCATACACCGCTGAATATTCAACAAACAATGGAACTTCCTGGAATACTATTTCAACAAATATTCCATATACAAATCGACAAGCGACATTCTCAGTTCCATTTGTTTCAACGGATCAGGTATTGATCAGAATTTCCCGTGGTTCGCAATCGGATGTCAGTGATAATTCGTTTTCAATATTTTCAGAAATCACAAACTTATCTGTTACGTATGAATGTCCTGATTCTCTCAGACTGGAATGGACTCCCGTATCCGGTGCTGTAGCTTATGAAGTAAGTATGCTTGGTAATATGTATATGGATTCTGTCGCTACAAGCACAAATCCATTTGTCACAATTTATGGTACAGTTCCAAATGTTGACAAATGGTTTAGTGTAAGAGCCATTGGTGTGAATGGTGGTAAAGGCCGGAGAGTAACTGCAATTTCTAAACCTGCCGGTGTATTCAATTGCCCATTGGCATTTGATAATGAAATGGTGAATTTGGTTTCGCCCGTTTCAGGTTCTTATCGTGATTGTCCTTCGAATGGATCTGTTGATGTTACAATTCATTTCAGAAGTTTATCAATTAATCCGGTTTCAAATTTTCCTGTAAACTATCGATTGAATACAGGTAGTATTGTAACAGAAATTTTTACCGGAACCTTAAATATATTTGATACTGCATCACATACATTTTCAGTTCCTGTTTCTTTACTTGCGACAGGTTCATATCAACTTGCTGCATGGATTTCATTGCCAGGTGATATGAATAATTATAATGACAGTGTATTTGCAGAAATAAATGTGATTGACGGTAACATCGGTTTTCCACCTTTGACTGAAGATCTTGAAACTTCTTTTCCGCCGTTTGGTTTTTTAATTGTGAATCCTGATAGTGAAATAACATGGGTCAGTCGAAACGTTACAGGAGTAAGTTCATTTTCAACAACCGCTGCATATTTGGACAATTTCAGTTACAATTCTCCGGGAGAAGAAGATTATTTTGAAACACGCGTGTATGACCTGACAGGAATGACAAATTCTTATCTGACATTTGATGTAGCTCACGCACCGTATTCTGCCAACTTTATTGACGGCTTGCGTGTAGATGTATCAACAAATTGCGGAGCTGATTTCATACCTACAGGATATATTAAAGATGGTTTAACGCTTGGTACAATTGGCGGATATAATACGGATTCAGGTTGGGAACCAATAGATGCATCAGAATGGAGAAATGATTCTGTTGATCTGTCTGCATTTGCAGGTCAACAAGTAATTCTTCGCTTTGCAAGTATTAATGGTTATGGGAATGGTCTTTATATTGATAACATTAATGTTGCAAATCTACCCGTTGGTGTGAATGAGAATACAAAGAACACTGCAGTTACTATTTATCCGAATCCTGCTAAAGAGATGTTCAACATCTATTGCCTGGATGCATCGAATGAAGAAGTGACAGTGAATCTTTTTGATGCAATGGGACGATCTATCAAAACGGTGCGAAACAATTTCACACAGAACAATAATCTCGAAATGCGTTTGAGCGGTGTTGCTAAAGGAATTTATACTGTTGAATTAAATTCAAGTCAGATGAATAGTCGGGTTAAGGTAGTGGTGAATTGAATAAAAGCAATCTGCGGAATCTGCAAAATGTGCGGGAAAGAATTCTCTGTGTTTTTTCTCCCGCAGAATTGCGCAGAGTACGCAGAAAATCCGCAGAGATCTCTGCGAGATTATATTTCAATGATGAATTATATAAAAGAAAATATTCTGAAAAATGAGTTCTAATTCCGCAGGAATTTCTGCGGATTTTCTGCGTACTCTGCGCAATTCTGCGGGAAATTAATCCCTTCTGAAATCGAAGAAAAAACCTTTCCAGACTAGCCCCGGGCGCAATGAGCTCCTGCGAATGGAGCACGGGACTGAAGGTGAATACGGAGCAATGTCCTATCGCTCCAAAAACTATTTTTTATGACCAAACTCATAGATTATTCTGTGGGCCTCTAAGTTCTTAGAAGTTAAGGCGCTGCGTTTATTTTCGCCGTGCTAATTTCTACCCTTCACTTACTACTTACTCAAAAAAAAACCTTTGAAAAACCACTGCCCGCATATACATTTGTCCGACCTAAACCAAAGCTGTGTTTAATTGTTCCAATTACAGAAACCGCCTTCCACAGCTAATTTCGAAGAAAAATACACCTTATGATTTCATCCCTTAAAATATTCTACACTTCAGTTGGCCGGAAAATGGTGATGGCCCTGACCGGCTTATTTCTTTGCCTTTTTTTACTGGAACATTTGTATGGTAACTTGTTGTTATACAAGCTGGATGGTGGTGAAGCCTTCAATGAATTCTCCCATTTTATGGCTGGAAATATGATAATCCGAACTATCGAAATTGGACTTTTTGCCGGAATACTGATTCATGCAATCGATGGCTTGTTCCTGACTTTCTCCAATAAAAAAGCTCGTCCGGTTGGTTATGCTGTGAACCATCAGTCGAAAAACAGTTCTTGGTTCAGCAGAAATATGGGATTAACAGGATCTATAATTTTCGTTTTTCTGATCATTCATATCCGCACTTTCTTTGTTCCACACCGTATCGGTACTCCTGAAAATGCAATGTCGTATGATGTTGCTTATGCATTTCAAACGAACTGGTATGCGGCATTGTATCTTGTTGCAATGGTAATTCTGGGATTTCATTTGAATCATGGATTTCAATCTGCATTCCAGACGATGGGCTGGAATAATCATAAGTTCAGTAAAACAATTAAATCTGTCGGAACCATCTATGCATTAATTATGATGATCGGTTTCGCTTCTTTCCCTGTGATTTTCTACTTCGATCTTTTCGGAGCAGCAACAAATATGGGTGTTAAATAATCAGTAGTTTTTAGGTCGATAAAAAAGATCATCACCATTATGAGCAAATTAAATTCCAGAATACCGGCGGGAACACTCGATAAAAAGTGGACAGATTACAAATCAAAAGTACGTCTTGTCAATCCTGCTAATAAACGCAAACTTGAAATTATCGTTGTCGGTTCCGGTCTTGCCGGAGGTGCAGCAGCAGCAAGTCTTGCTGAGATGGGTTACAGCGTAAAATGTTTTTGTTTTCAGGATAGTCCGCGTCGTGCACATAGTATCGCTGCACAAGGTGGAATCAATGCTGCAAAGAATTATAAAAACGATGGCGATAGTGTTTATCGTTTATTTTATGATACAGTAAAAGGCGGTGACTATCGTGCGCGTGAAGCGAACGTTCATCGCTTAGCAGAGATCAGTACTGCGATCATTGATCAGTGTGTTGCGCAAGGTGTGCCTTTCGCCCGTGAATATGGCGGCTTGCTTGATAACCGTTCTTTCGGTGGTGTTCAGGTGTCGCGAACTTTTTATGCACGCGGACAAACAGGACAACAACTTTTGTTAGGAGCGTATAGTGCAATGTCACGTCAGATCGCAAAAGGAAATCTGAAAATGTATAACCGTCATGAGATGGTTGAAGTAGTGAAGATCGATGGGAAAGCCACGTGGCATCATTGCAAGAAATTTAGTAACAGGTGAAGTAGAACGTCATTTCGGTCATGCTGTAATTCTTGCAAGTGGTGGTTATGGAAACGTATTTTATCTTTCTACAAATGCCATGGGCAGTAATGTTACTGCTATATGGAAAGCATATAAACAAGGTGCATATTTTGGTAATCCTTGTTTCACACAAATTCATCCGACATGTATTCCGGTTTCCGGTGATTATCAATCGAAGCTTACGCTGATGAGTGAAAGTTTACGTAATGATGGTCGTGTCTGGGTGCCTGCAGCAAAAGGCGATAAGCGTAAGCCTGAAGAAATTCCTGATACGGAAAGAGATTATTACTTAGAGCGTCGTTATCCTGCATTCGGAAATTTAGTTCCGCGTGATGTGGCATCGCGTGCTGCTAAACAAGCATGTGATGAAGGAAGAGGAGTTGGTCCGAGCGGATTAGCAGTATATCTTGATTTCCGCGATGCAATTATTCGTTTGGGAAAAGATGTGATCAGCGAGCGTTATGGAAATCTTTTCGAAATGTATGAGAAGATCACCGGTGACGATCCTTACAAAACACCAATGAGAATTTATCCGGCAGTTCACTATACAATGGGTGGATTGTGGGTCGATTATAATTTAATGACAACAGTACCGGGATTGTTTGCTTTAGGAGAATGTAATTTTTCTGATCATGGTGCGAATCGTTTAGGAGCATCTGCTTTGATGCAGGGATTGGCTGATGGATATTTTGTAATTCCATACACTATCGGTGATTATCTTGCTGATGAAATCAGAAATCCTGCTACACCAACTTCACATCCTGCATTTGAAGAAGCAGAAAAAAGTGTGAACGAAAGAATAGCAAAACTTAAATCGATCAACGGGAAACAAACTGTTGAAGATCTACATAAGAAACTTGGTAAGATCATGTGGGATTACTGCGGAATGGCGCGTAATGCTGAAGGTCTGAACAAAGCATTGGGAATGATCAGAGATCTTAAAAAAGAATTCTGGTCAGATGTAAAAATTCCCGGTGATATAAATGAATTCAATCCTGAGTTAGACAAAGCCGGCCGCGTTGCCGACTTCATTGAGTTAGGAGAGTTAATGGTAACAGATGCATTGATGCGTGCCGAATCATGCGGCGGTCACTTCCGTGAAGAGTCACAGACAGAAGACGGCGAAGCAAAACGCGACGACGAAAAATTCGCTTTCGTCGCAGCATGGGAGTTTGCCGGCGAAGGAAGCCCTGCTGTATTGAACAAAGAGGAGTTGATTTTTGAAGAAGTGCATCCGACACAACGTTCTTGAAGTGGTGGGGTTGTAAGGTGTTAAAAAGGGAAAAAGGAAGAGGGGGGTGTTTGGGGGAATTCGCTGGGGGGAGGGTGGGAGTTGGATGGGGAAGAGAAGGGGGGGGGGGGGGAATGTTGAATTATTGAATTTAGTAATAAAGATTAAAAAAAATGATACAATCATTGATTCAAAATATTCAAATGAGAATCAATGATAAATAATTAAATTGGAATTGATAGAGGTAGAATAGACGAATATTGCTACTCACCACTCACCACTCACCACTTACCACTTACCACTTACCAAGAATGGAAACTATAAACCTCAAATTAAAAATCTGGCGACAAAAAAACAACACCGCATCCGGTCGCTTTGAAATATACGATATGCCGGATGTAAGTACGCACATGTCGTTTCTGGAAATGCTGGATGTGTTGAACGACCGGTTGATCAGAGACGGGAAAGAGCCTGTGGCTTTTGATCATGATTGTCGTGAAGGGATTTGTGGGATGTGTAGTATGTATATCAACGGACGTGCACATGGACCAATGCGTGGCACAACTACTTGTCAGTTGCACATGCGTCATTTTCACGAAGGTGAAACGATTACGATCGAACCATGGCGTGCGGCTGCATTTCCTGTTATCAAGGATCTTGTAGTTGACCGTACATCTTTTGAAAATATTATTCAGGCAGGTGGATATATTTCTGTAAATACCGGTAATGCACCGGATGCAAACAGTATTCCAATCGAGAAATCGAAATCAGATGAAGCGTTTGATGCAGCAGCATGTATCGGTTGCGGAGCTTGCGTTGCAAGTTGCAAAAATGCGTCTGCTATGCTTTTCCTTTCAGCGAAAGTTTCTCAGCTTGCCTTACTTCCACAAGGTGATCCTGAACGGCGGGAGCGTGTATTGAACATGGTTAAAACACATGATGAAGCCGGTTTTGGTAATTGCACAAATACAGGTGCATGTGAAGCAGAATGTCCGAAAGGAATTTCTATTTCGCATATTGCCAGATTGAATCGCGAGTATTTGAGAGCGGGGGTTTCGAAAGAGTAGTTACAATTTAATAGTATAAAGTGTAAAAGGGGTTTAAGGTGTTTCGGTACGCTTTAAACCCCTTTTGCTTTCTGTAGGAAAGTATGGATAATTTATAAATCTATTTCTGGGCTTTCTAAAGAAAATAATATTTTTTTATCGTTGCTATGAATAACATTATGATTACTATTTAATTGCGATGAAAATTATTTTCTTCAAAAATCAGCATCGGCGTTTCCACAGGCCTACGGGGCTACCCCGGATTTTTTCTATAAACAGGTCGCCCCTATGGGGCTTTGCTGTTAACATGAGCTTGGGCTAATTGTATTGCACGATTTTTTTCTACAAACAGGTCGCCCCTATGGGGCTTTGCTGTTAACATAAGCTTGGGCTAATTGTATTGCACGATTTTTTTCTACAAACAGGTCGCCCCTATGGGGCTTTGCTGTTAACATGAGCTTGGGCTAATTGTAATTGCACGATTTTTTTTCTACAAACAGGTCGCCCCTACGGGCTTTGCTGTTAACATAAGCTTGGGCTAATTGTATTGCGTTTTTCTCAAACATGTCCCTGCACAAACAGGTCGCCCCTATGGGGCTTTGCTGTTAACATGAGCTTGGGCTAATTGTAATTGCACGATTTTTTTTCTACAAACATGTCGCCTGCTACAAACAGGTCGCCCCTATGGGGCTTTGCTGTTAACATGAGCTTGGGCTAATTGTATTGCACGATTTTTTTTTCTACAAACAGGTCGCCCCTATGGGGCTTTGCTGTTAACATGAGCTTGGGCTAATTGTAATTGCACGATTTTTTTTTCTACAAACAGGTCGCCCCTACGGGGCTATGCTGTTAACTTAAGCTTGGGCTAATTGTAATTGCACGATTTTTTTTTACAAACATGTCGCCTGCTACAAACAGGTCGCCCCTATGGGGCTTTGCTGTTAACATGAGCTTGGGCTAATTGTATTGCACGATTTTTTTTTCTACAAACATGTCGCCCCTATGGGGCTTTGCAGTTAACATAAGCTTGGGATAATTGTATTGCACGATTTTTTTTTTACAAACTGAATCACCCTTCTGTGGCTATTCTGACAATGCATATAATAGCCCCGTAGGGGCGGCCTGTTTGTAGAAATGAATCGATAGCTAGAACCTAAGCCCCGTAGGGGCGACCTGTGAATTGCCGCACCGGTAAATGAAACGAATCACGATAGCAATTAAAAAATTGTTTTGCAATTAATAATAAGAAAACACAAACAAACAAATTGATCGTGTCCTGCATTTTTTAATCTATCCATTCAAATAAATATCTTTCCTCATATTCTACCTCAAATTTTTTAAGAAGAGAAAGATACTCGTTCTTAAAAGTCATCTTCTTATGATGTTCCTCTTGATTGAGAATGTACTTTACAACGCGATCAATTTGACTTTTAGAATATGAGAATTCACCAAAGCCGGATTGCCAATTGAATTTTGTGTTCAACCAATTTTTTTCATTTATGAATTTCGATGAGCCAGCTTTAATGTCTCTCATGAAATCTGAATGCGATAATTGCGGCTTCATCCCTGCAAAAAGATGTAAATGATCAGGCATAGCGAAAATCGCCAGCATTTTCTGATCGAGCCTTTCAACGATTCCTGAAATATACTTGTGTAATTCTTCTCGATGACAAGGTGGGATTAAACTTCGTCGTCCTTGAACTGCGAAAACAAATTGTATATAGACTTCTGAATATGTGTTTGCCATTTTCAATTGGATTAAATTGTTGGGACAATATTAATCTGAAAAAATGAAAAACACTCTCTCATATATGCGGAGAATATGAGTGATTAAATTTTGTATTCCTACGAATCATCTAAACAAAAAAATCCGGAAGGATTAACCAACCGGATCTTCTATATATCGTTTTTAAAATGATTTACTTCATTGTTTTTTTCATTGCTTTCACTTCATCAATTCTTGAAGCCGCAATCTCTAACTGTTTGTATCATTCCTTTCCGTATTTCCTGGTCAATGAATCTTTCAAAAATTTATATACAGGAACTTTTAAACTGTCACCTAATTTGCAGGCTGCTTTGCAGATAGACCATTTGTCATAATTCAATGCTTCTAAACCATTCCGTTGTTTGGTGATTCGGATAGGGTAGAGGTGGCAGCTGATCGGTTTTTTCCATTTTACTTTTCCTTCGTAGTAGGCTTTTTCAATTGCGCATTTTGCAACACCGGCTTCATCGAAAAATGTATAGGCGCACTCTTTTCCTTTGATCAACGGTGTTACCCATTCTTTCTTTTCGTACAATAAATATTTGCCTTGCTTTTCTACAGCTTCAATTCCTGCAGGTGTCATGTAAGGTTTAACTTTGTCATAGACCTTATCAAGCTGCTCTAGTTCGTCGTCTTCCAAAGGAGCACCATAATCGCCTTTTACACAACATGCGCCTTTGCAGGCATTCAAATCACATACAAAATGTTTTTCGAGTACTTCGTCGGTTATCAGGGTGTTGTCGATTACTAGCATGGGGTAAAAGTA
>JADJSV010000012.1 GCA_016711505.1 Bacteroidota bacterium
TCGATCCTGAGGTTCTGGAGGCAATGCTTCCTTTCTTCAATCAGCATTTCGGGAATGCAGCAAGCCGTTCGCATGCATATGGCTGGATAGCTGATGAAGCTGTAAAAATTCCCGTTCTGTTATTGCAGATTATATCGGTGCAGAGGAAAATGAAATTGTTTTACCAGGGCTCTACTGAAGCAATTAATCTTGCCATTAAGGAGTCGCTGAAGCCTATGTTACAAAACGCAAACACATAATTACACTTGCCACTGAACACAAAGCAGTTCTAGATACATGCAAACACCTTGAATCTCTTGGGCACAGAGATCACTGTACTTCCTGTTCTTGAAGATGGCATGCTCGACCTTAACGTTTAGATCGGAGTATTCGCAACGATACCATTCTTGTTTGCGCTATGCTTGCAAATAATGACTGGCGTAATCCTACCAATTGACCAGATCGCAGACATTGTTCATTCGAAAAATTCAATTCTGTTTTGTGATGCAACTCAGGCCGGTGGAAAGATCCGTAGCGATGTTTCAGAATTGAAAGCTGATCTGCTTTGTTTATCTGCACACAAAATGTACGGACCAAAAGGTATCGGGATGTTGTATGTGAGAAGAAAAAATCCGCGGGTTACACTTATTGCTCAGATCGATGGTGGTGGACATGAACGTAACCTCCGCAGTGGCACAGTGAATGTTCCGGGAATTGTTGGTTTTGCAAAAGCCTGCGAACTGGCCAGGAAAGAATTCATGCAAATGAATGGAACGATTTCAATTTTAAGAACACGCCTCGAACAGGAACTTTGTGATCTAGGAGCATCGATCAATGGTAATATCAAACATCGTTTACCAAATACATCCAACCTGACATTCCCGGGAAGAAAAGCAGATGAAATTATGAAGGCTCTTCCGAATATTGCAATGGCAACAGGCAGCGCATGTTCTTCAGCATTACCGGAACCTTCACATGTGTTGACTGCAATGGGATTGAAGGAGAAAGATGCGTATGCTTCGATTCGATTTTCTTTGGGGAGATTTACAAGTGGAGAAGAAATAGAAAAAGTAATCAGGATGTTTGAATCTCACTTGAGCAATCACTGAATCTCATCTATGCATTTTAATAAATTTCTCCTGATAAATACCAGCTTCTGTTTTTATTTTCATGATGAACAATCCCGGTAAAAAGTCAGTAACATTTATATAGATAGCTTCTGTTTCATCATAATTTTGTTCAAAAACTAAATGTCCTATCAGATCAAATATTTTACGCTTTCCATTTTTCCTTTTTCTGACTTGATATACATATCAGAAAACCTACCGGGTTAGGATATATGTAAATGTTATCATCAGAAATAATATCATTTCTATCAACCGTAGTTTCAATTTCAAGAATTACAGTATTGGTGGCAATTGGCAAATTATAATCAAAATAAATATGAGCAGTGTTTTTAATTAATGTACACTTCCGGTAAATTCTGATCTTCTGATCCTGTAAACAATATGTCCATGGCTAAGTTCTTCATTGGTAAAGCTATCAGCCAGATTGATATTATTATAATTAAAGCGAAGAATATTGCGGGTAAAGTTGCGTTACAACATCATGACTTGAATAAATTAATTCGAAACTCTGTGGATCCAGATTCATATCAATTGTGTCAACGATAAAAATATTTTCTGCAGACGCATTTCCTGTATTCTGAAAATTGATCGTATAAGTAAATTCATAAACAGAAGTATCTGCGTATTCCGGGAAAACCAGTTTGTTATTCGGATCAAACGAAGTCCTGACAGGCGTGCATTCTGAAATAAAATTATTAGTGGTGTCGGAATCAGCAAAAGGCTCCACCGACAATTGATAACATACTGTATCCGTTATTCCTGCTGTAGTATCCGTATTACTTTTAAGGAAAAAGACCGCCACGGGTCACGACAGAAATATCAGGAACCGTCCAACGGATGGTATCACCCGAAATTATATCGGGTGTAAGTGCTCCCCGGTGAAGGAAGGATACTTGAAAAAGGACCCCTGCAATATTACTGTAACGACAGCTGTATCATTGTAGCATTTCATTCCATATATTGAAAAGCTTCTCCGGCTCTGAAATAAACAGTTGTTTGTCTTCCCGGAATAAATGGCGAAAACCATAATACCACCGGCAAACAAATCAAAATCCGATTACACTTTACACCAAATTCCAATGAATCTGATAATGAATCACCCGGCGTCAGGCTTACATTTAAAATTCCATTTGAAGGACATTAATAAAACTTAACGAAGAATTTGTTGTATCAATTCTGACTTCATAATCTCCTACCGGTACACGAAATGAAAAAGTTCCGTATTGATTTGTATATGAAATTTGTTTTAATATTCCTGCAGAGTCAAGTCTGACAGGAATATTTTCCAAAGACGATTCCAAAGATTCTTTAACACAATTTGCATTCTGATCATCATAAACAGAACCCTGAATATTCCATCGGATGACGCAACCGTCGGAAGGCTGACAAAGCGGTAATTGATTAATAGTGCCACCATTGGTTATATAATTGGGAATGCAATTTATATTGGAATTATTAACAGTAATATTTCCTACAAATGTTATCGGAGGTAAACAAGTAAGCGGACAATTGCTAAGATCGATATTGTACATTGAGTCCGGTAAATAATCCAGTTCTGAAAGGTCAGAACTTTGCGCCTGCAAATAACCTAATGTAGAAGGAACATGTGGTAAAATCGAAATTCTCGAATTGGACATAAACAAAGCTTCAAGGTTTTCCGGCAATGACGGAAGCGAAGTTAAAATTGTATTATCCATCATAAGTGTCGTCAGCATTCGAGGGAGAGAATCTATGTTTACGATTTGTGTGTTACTTATATTGAGGTATTGAAGCGAATTATTTAACTGAGGAAGATATCTCAAACTATCCAGATCTATCGCAAGACGTTCAAGCTGCGCAGGCAATTCCGGAAGTGTATCAATAAGATTATCTCCGATATAGATCACTTTTAATGAATCAGGAAATGAGGGAATCTGGGTGATCCTGTTATCGCCCAGAGATAAATATTGCAATGAATCAGGCAAAGCCGGCAGAGAATTTATAATGCAATTTGAAGCATTTAAATATTCCAATCCTTGAGGAAGAGCCGGAAGAGAGGTAAGTGGATTTGCAAATACTTCCAAGTGAACCATGAATCAGGCAATGATGGAAGTATATTGATCCAGTTATGTGAAATATTTAAGTTGAGGAGTGGGGACGGAAAAGCAGGGATTGAACTAATCTGATTATATGACAAATTTGCCTCTTCAAGTACCGTAGAAAATAGACAGCAACATCAGGAATTCTGTTATGAGCTGCAATCCAGATACTTTTAAAAATTACCGCCCGCTGACATTGGAACTTGCATATTAATTAACTTGTTAACTGCAATTGAGGTATTCAATGGATGCAAGGTAATCTAGATCAGTAATATTGTTGTATGAACAATCCAGCTTTCAGGTTTGCCGGCATATACTGTAGATACGTTAAATTATTCCTCTGCAATAAAATTCTTCAAGATTTGGAAAATACTGAAGACCTTCTATAATATTAATTCCCGATAGAGAACAATCCATAATGGTTATATTGGAGAGTGCCGGACAGGTAGTATCCAGCGAATCATTGGCAATACATGATGACAATCCGGATGCAAGGAGATGATTTCTCCATAATGTATCCTGCAGAAAAATCTTCTGGCAAAGCGCATTACCCGAACACACCATTAAGAATATCAATATTAAATATAATCTGAAATTTTTCATTGCCATTGTAGTTAAAATAATAAATGTAATACAAAATTCATCTCCTGAAAACAGATAAGTGTTACAATGTATCGATTTTTTGAAAACCTGATTTAATATTTGGCCAACTAATCTGTTTGTGTTGTAAATAATTAACAGGTAAGGTTAAAAAAGTTTCCTTTATTACAACCTGATAAAATTGGCATCTGCCAATCTCTTCCAACTCAAGAATAATAATTCAGGCTTTAGGTTTAGATTTTATTGCTTCATTTTTTTAAGACTTAGATCACTAAAAGTTAGCTTAGTATTGAATTTCCTTCGTCCGATATAGATAAAAATCCGGAAGATTAAATATATTCGCAGCCTACATGAACAATCTCTAACTACCGATCACTTGAATCTACTAAATAGACTAAAAAGACTTTTACCCGAAGGCTTAATAATTTTTGCGCTCATTTTATCGATCAATAATTATTTTGGAAATGAATCAAAGGTCATAAAATCGGATGGAGATGGATACTACGACTACCTTCCTGCTTTAATGATCTATGGCGATCTGCCCAAAGCCACAGACTCTATCGCCTCTGAACGGATCCGGAATAATGGGGTTTACATTTCTTATAAAGACCATAAATTAAATAAATATCCTTGCGGAACTGCGACATTAATGTTGCCGTTTTTGTCTATGCCCATTTAACTGCACCCATGGGATTTTCAAATGATGGATTTACACTTCCTTATCAGAGAGCCGTCTTTATGCTGCAGTCGTTTATCTGTTGTTGGCCCTGGTTTTCTTACGAAAGCTCTTACTACTTTATAATACATCGCGAACGAATATTTTTCTGATCCAATGTCTGGTTGTTTTTTCAACCTCAATAATCAATTACATTTATTACGACCCCTCATTTAGTCACGTGTATTCATTTTTTGCGATTACTGCATTCTTGTATTTTGTGAAAGCATATTTTACCGATAAAAAGCAAAGTCACTTTCTGTGGGCATGTTTGTTTTTCGGATTGATTTTTATTCTTCGCCAATTGAATATTCTTATACTTTTCTTTATCCCGTTTCTCGCAGGCTCACCTGAAGAGCTCAAAGGTTTTTTTATGCGACTCTTCAAAGATCTGTGGTTTACATTCAAAGGTTTAATATTATTTTTAATCGTTGTATCAATTCAACTTTATTTCTGGCATTGGCAAACGGAGAATGGTTAGTTTACCCTTATCAATCCGAGTCTTTTAATTTTCTCAAGCCTGCATTCATGGATATTTTATTCAGCTACAGAAAAGGGTTATTCATTTATACACCCCGTTCTTTTTTGTCGCTGTTTGCATTGTTCATTTATATAAAGAAGAAAAAAATATTATTTACTCATTACCTGGTCTGCTTTCTTTCTTTTTTTTAACTTATGTACTCTCTTCTTCATGGTGGAGCTGGTTTTATGGTATGAGCTACGGATTAAGAGCGTATATCGATTTTTACACAGTGTTCTGCATCTTACTTGCAGTTTTACTCGAATCAAAAAACGACTTGTGATAATTCCGGCAGTGCTATTGTTACTGCTCACAATACCGGTGAATCTGATCCAGACTCTTCAGTATAAAAAGCAGATCCTTCATTGGGATAGTATGGATAAACAAAATACTGGACGATCTTTTTTGGAAACAAAGCATCAATTCAATGGAATGGTATGGAAAAGGAATTTGTTTTTTCAGAGGAGAAAACTAAACAACTGTACACATCAGCCACCGGAGACAAACGGGCAAAATCCAATTCATCTGTGGAAGTATATTTTCAGAATGCAGCACAGATCCTTGATTTCGAAAAAAACAAATATCATTCAGGTCAGTTTTAAAACAATTTTTCTCCGAAGGAAGATGCTTCCATTGAGCTAACTGTTAAAGGACATGATTAGTGGTGAAATAGCTTATAGCCATAGTGTTCCCTTAATTCACTTTCAGGAAAAGGTTTAAATACAGAGCAAACAGGAGTTTTCAATTACGAAGTACCAACAATGACAGCTGAAAACAAAGAGTATCGTTAAAAGTCTTTACGAAAGAGGAAATTGCTGAATTGAAGGATTTAAAAATTAGTTACATAAATTATAAATACTGACAAAAAAAGTTTTAAAGTAATACTTATTTTAGTATTTAAACACCGACGACAAGAGTTAAACGTAAACTCTTTGTCTCTTGTTTAAGATTCGCATTATGATTTCCATTTTAAAACCAGTAACAGTGAAATCCAGTCTTTCGTCATATGCAATTCTTGTCAGCGTGATCGTTTGCTTTATCATCAATTTCAGCTTTGATAGATTCCAGAAAACCAAAGATGTAATCAAGTACGATATTGTAACATATTACGAATATCTTCCTTTGATATTTATTTATGATGACATCCGGGTAGAAAACACTATGGCACTGAAGAAACTAAAGCCTGTGTTATCTGGACAGTTCCGACACCCGAAGGAAAAGTGTTATTAAAATGACAATGGGATTGTCTATCCTCTACTCCCCGTTTTTCTTTAGCTCACCTAATAGCTCAACCATTTGGCTATCCGGCTGACGGATATTCGCAACCATATATACAACTCCTTTGTTTGAGCACTATTTTTATTTACTGCTGGGAATGTACTACCTGAAAAAAATTCTACAACACTATTTATTTTCAGATTCAACGATAGCCATAACCATTTTGTTTATGGGAATAGGAACGAATATTTTATGCTACGCTTCACAATCAGCGCCAATGCCACATGTTTATTTGTTTTGTATGATCGCCATTTTCTTTTACTATACAACACAATGGAATCATACTCCAACAATAAAAAACTCCCTTTTGATTGGCCTTACATCGGGCTTGATTTCTTTGATCCGGCCATCTGACATTATCATTGTATTACTCTTTGCGCTTTACGGCGTAACCGGTCTGAAAGATTTGAGGTCGCGTGCGGCTTTTTTAAGAAAAAACTTTTATGATCGTACTGATAATTTTTTCTGCCTTTCTAGTCTGGCTTCCTCAATTTATTTATTGGAAAATTGCAACAGGCCATTTTATATACTATTCTTACAACAATGAAAGATTCTATTTACGCAACCTCGAATTATAGAAGGACTTTTCAGTTTCAGAAAAGGCTGGCTGCTTTACACTCCAATGATGCTTTTTGCATTTGCCGGTCTGTTTTTACTGAAAGATGAACTGAAAAAAATTCAAACGGGAATCTGGCTATTTATTCTCCTGAATATCTACATCACTTTTTCATGGTGGTGTTGGTGGTATGGCGGAGCTTTCGGCATGAGAAGTATGATCGATAGTTATGCAATTATGGCTTTACCACTGGCATCTACAGTAAACTACTTCAGAAACAAAAAGAGATTAGTACGCATTTTATTCTTCTCATCAGCCATCTTTTGTCGTGCTGAATATTTTCCAGACGTACCAATACGAAAAAAAAGAATTCTCCGATATGATGGGATCAACAGAAAAACTTTATTTCAAGATCTTTGGAAAACAACTTATAAACCCGGAGTACGATGAGCTTGCAACACAAATCGATGCCCGCGAAGCCGTTCTTGGCCGTAATAGTATATATATGAACCTTCACCTGTATATCCTTCCTTTCGAGTGAAGATTCGGTTTACATTCAATCACAATCAGGAAGATATCTCACATTGAGTTCAGATGAAAACAAGATCGAATTGTTGGCCGAAAATTCGAGACCGGTGAAAAAGGAGATCTTTGTATTTAAAAACTTCAAAATGATCTATGTGCTATCTCTGCACAAAATCATATGTATATTTCAGCTAATCTATACAAAAATGGTGAAGTCAGAGCAGAGGAAGAATCAATGTTAATATGGGAAACTTTTTCACTTATAAAAGTCGATAAATTCATTCGCTTTAAAGGCATCAAATGGAAAATATATTTCTGTTTCGAAAAATTCATTCCGACTCATTGCAAAAGCGATACAATCGAGATTCTGAAAATTTCATTTGCTGAAGACAAAATAGCCTGACAAGAGAAAATAAAATGCAGCACAGATACCCTCTTTCTTTGTCAACTATTTTTCTTCTGACAATATTTACAAGTACTAAACTAATTATCAGATGGCCTCTGCCTTCTCTCACGCCTTGCAGCTTTTGCAATCGGCAAATCAACACTAAAAAGTCCTCAATCAAAATTGCAGTACTCGGAATGCTTTGCGCAATTTTCCGGACATCGATGTCCTGAGCTTTTATTTTGGAATCCCTTATGAATCTTCTGGAAATATCGTGGATTCATTCATTCAATACCATTTGCACTTATCCTTTCACTTCGATCACAACTTTATTCTTCCGGTCGGAAAATATTTTTCAAGATCGTGGTACAGCTTGGTTGTCTTCTTTTTTATTGCAACCGTTTCACATGGAGTTTTAGATGCAATTACTAACGGCGGACTGGGAGTTGCTTTCTTTTCTCCATTTGATAATAACAGATATTTCTTTCCATGGCGTCCTGTACAGGTTTCACCTGTAAACGTCCATAGCTTTTTTAGTGAATGGGGAATCAGAGTATTGAAAAGTGAGTTTGTTTATATCTGGATTCCATCGATCATGCTCATGGTTATTTCGAAATCAGTTGCAAAAAAATAAACTCTTTTTTCAAACACAAGTATCTATGCAAAGAAAAACGTTGAGAACCCAAAGGGTTTTAAACAGTCTTTTCAAGTACTACCTTGAATGCTGTAAACTTATAAACTCAACGCTATGAAAACAAATGTAGAAATGTTCTCTGAGAAAGTCAATCAATTGTATGTTGGATTAGATGTACACAAAAATCAATGGTCAGTTTGTATGCGGACGGAGGAATTTGAACACAAAACCTTTACTCAGCCACCAAATCCTGAGATTTTGTACGATTACATCCAAAAGAATTTTTCAAGTTATCAAGTTATATGTGCTTACGAAGCCGGTTTCTGCGGTTACTGGATCAGTGAACAGTTAAAATCGTATGGTTTTGAATGCTTGGTATTAAATGCAGTTGATATTCCCGGAAGCGATAAAGACATCCAAAGAAAAACCGATCGTGTTGATTGCAGGAAAATAGCCCATGAATTAAGCAAAGGTGAAGTACAGGGAATCTTTCAACCAGACAGAGCACAACAAGGATTTCGAAACTTGTTTCGTCAGCGAAATAAATTAGTAAAACAATTGAGGTTGTAAAAAACAATATTCGTTCTCTTCTTTTTTAACGGGACTCAAATCGAAAAGGAATACGAGAATGGAAATTGAGTCTTTCGTTTAGAAAATGGTTGCAAGCAATACCAATGGATACAAATACTAATCGCCTAAGTCTTGATTCCATGTTACGTCGATTGGACTTTTTGCAGCAAGAATATTTAGTAGTAGTAAAACAATTGTTATCCTACGTGCAAAACTAATCACAAGGAGAATTATAAATTATTGAACACTATTCCCGGCATAGGCAAGATTGTTTCTATCGCTTTACTATGCGAAATAGGAGATGTCAATAGATTTAAGAGAGTAGATGAATTCTGTAGTTACATGGGATTAGTACCCAACATATATCAATCAGGAGACAAATTAAGAGTACGAGGACTAACCAAACGATGTCAATCAGTTCTACGTTCGTATATAATTGAAGCTGCCTGGACTGCAGTTAGAAAAGATCCCGAATTAATTGAGTATTACAAAAGACATGTTGGAAAAAAAGTAACAGGGAAAATAATAGTAAAGGTTGCAAGAAAATTATTGGTAAGAATCTATTATACATTAAAATTTAAGCGACCATATATTATAAATTACAATCAGATCAATCCAAAATAAAGTGACCGCAATTAGTGAACTGCAGCGCCTTCATGGAAGACTGCTCACACAAGTAGGCGGCCTTTATTATTACAATTAATAAATGCTTGCAGCTTCAAAACGATGACTGCTTATTGGAGTTTACCCAACTAGGTATGGATTGCTGATCTTATTAATTGCCAGAAAAACGCTTCACACGAGGCCTGGCCATGTTTTTTCCGGCAATTAACAAGACACCATCAAATAATAAATTTTTAAAATAATTTGGATAAATTCTTTCATTGGAGTTCACTAAAATTTGTCACAAGAACACTGATGCTACCCTTAAATCAACCTGATGTGCTCTTGTGCTGACTTTTAGTGATCTCGTATGTTTGAAAAATAAAACACAAAGTTCACTAAAATTCGTCACAAGAACACATAATTGAAACTTCACTTATGCTCTTGTGCCAAAAACTTAGTGATCTTAGTGTTAAATTAAGCAGCAACATTTTAGAAGCACAAGTGCAATCAAGGTTGATCAGAAACAATAGCCAATCGATATTCCCCCAAACCTGTGACTTAATCCTGATATGAACTCCTTCGAAACATAAGACTGAAAATATTCCAGAACCACTTTTCTGATCTTGATATTAATTCCCAGGGTATGTTGCACTTTAAATAAATTTATCTCTTCTGAAGAAAGTACATATTCGCTTTTTTTATTGAAAATTCCACCGCTCAAAGTTGAATTGTAAAAATTACAATTTAGAGTGCTTTTTCCAAACAAAAATATAGTGGATTTTTTATCAGAAGTTTCATAGAACTTTCCTGATTTAATTTGCACACCGGCTGCAACATCATCACGCAATGTACCTGCATTAACAGTCCCAACTCCTGCAAAGTGAAATTTTCCCGGAACCTTAATGATCATTCTTTCATAATTCAACTGGTAGTTCAAAAGAAAATCATTCCTAATCTGATGATCCCAACCTAAAGGTAAAAGATTCTCCAGCCACGTATGTATAGAAGTCTGCATCTCTTTGCCAAATGCCGCCGGACCAATAAAACCCAAAGAAATGGATGAACTCACTACACTTCCGGATTTGGAATCGTAGGATCTTACGTAAGATTTAAAAAGCAAAAATGCAGAGAACGGATGATCGCCATAAAGTATCTCATCATGACGAATGGAAGAAGGCGTAAAAACATTATGCTCTATCGATAAACCATATACCCTTTGCAAGGATGAACCTTTTACCAGTAGAAAATTCAAAGGATTATTCTTTAATCCGGGTGATTGAAATTCGAGGTTAATACCTTGTGTGTAATAATAATCCTGGGCCGTAAAAAAGTCGTTGTCGTAATAAAACCTCACCCCTTTATCAGATCCAATTTCACGAAGTGAGGTCACATTATCGATATTTTGTCCGTTTACACCATGAGAAAAGATGATGAATAGAATTAACAATCGATGGATTGGATTTTGCATACTATCTTTTAAATTTATACTTTAAAAACAAAAACATGAGCCAGGCATTTGTAAAAGAAGAAGACGGACAATGGTTGCACGATATCGCTCCAACTATGCCCGCTTTACTAAATTACCTCAGTCGTGAGAACAATGGTATTACCATCTACGAAAAATCAAATCATACGGATCCTCTGACAGGAAAAGAAGTTTTTACTATGAGCAATGGATTGGCTTATACTATTGGACCAGAGGGGAAATGGGAGATGGTGGATTGAAACTAGGTCAAAGGTCAGAGGTCACGGTGCTTACAAGTAAACAGCGTGACCTCTGACCTTTGACCTTTGACCTCTTTTAAAACATCTTCTTCAATCCACCCATCAGATCATCAACACCTTTTCCGCCTGAAAGAGAACCAACGATATCTTTCAAATCAAAACTTTTATCATTGGGATCGTTTGTTTTTGAAACGAAGGCGCCCATTACTTTTGGAATTAGAGATTGTACGATGCTATTTGCCTGTTCAGGACTGATGCCAAATTTCGATGCAAGATTTTTTGCAACGCTTGCACTGATGTTTTGTATCATTGGATTGTTTGCTGTATTTCCTCCGCTGAACATAGATGTAAGTTGACTTATTCCACCACTGGCAACGGTCGACTTCAATTGGTCCATTATTCCTGTGGTAGCTTCTTTTATTGCAGCATCATTGTGCTGATTGGGAATTGCAGGATTGTCTACGATTGCAGAGCCGGCGTGTTCTTTTACGAGGTTGAGGAGATTTTCGAACATGATGTTTTTGGATTTATGTAAGTGAAGATAATCAATTTACTATTTACAAAGTGATGTGTAATTTTAAATGCATTACTTTATTTTTTTAAAACACTGAGAACACAAGAGGTCAGGAAGTTTTGCAACAACCTATTCTTAAATTTCCATATTGTCTATCAATCGAACATTTCCACAAAAAACAGCAGCGAAGATCCTGGCTTTTTTTGAATCATCATTTTCTGAAATCGGTTGCAGGTCACTTGCATCTGCGATCTCGAGATATTCTACTTTCAGTGGCGGGTGCGAATTGATTGTATCGATTGCATTTTTCAATGCTACACTTGCACCTAACTTCTTATGGTTATCGCGGACATACTTCATCGCTTTGTAGATCTGCGTTGCTGTTTCTCTTTCTTCAGGAGACAATCTTAAATTTCGCGAACTCATTGCCAGACCACTTTCTTCACGCATTGTTTCACAACCGATAATTTCGATTGGGTAATGAAGTGCGCCTGTCATTTTCCTGATCACTGCCAGCTGCTGATAATCCTTTTCTCCGAAATAGGCTTTTTGCGGCTGAACGATTTCAAACAATCTTGAAACCACCTGTACCACTCCTTTGAAATGACCGGGACGGTGAGCACCTTCCAGTACATGCTCCAGCTTTCCCAGGTCGATCTCTTTACCTTCCTGCAAACCGTGAGTATAAATTTCGTCAACGGAAGGCTCAAATAATAAGTCAGCACCTGCAGCCTTTAATTTTCTGTGATCATCTTCAGGTGTTCTTGGGTAATTCTTCAGATCTTCAGGATTATTGAATTGTGTTGGATTAACAAAAATGCTCACAATTACCAGATCGTTTTCCCGTTTGGCCTTTTCTACCAAAGAAATATGTCCGGCATGAAGCGCCCCCATTGTAGGAACAAAACCCAGCTTAAGTCCACTTTCACGTTGTTTTGCAATAAAACGAACGATTTCCTGAGTTTTGGTATAGATCAGCATCTTTTATAATCAATTTTAATTTTAATAATCATTAAGCACAAAATGATAAGAATTCCTCCTTAGTAATCAACTAGTTAGATGCAGTTACTTCATTTTAACTGTCACCTTCTTCAAGGATTACCGTTAAAACCACTTGCAGATTTGAAGAACTGCTCTATATTCACTATCTTTGCGTCAAATTTATAAATCCAATCTCAAGAATGAAGAAAGCGAAAGTTTTATTTATTTCACAGGAAATTACACCGTTCCTTGAGTTGACTGAAATTTCGAAAATTGCCCGATTCCTTCCCCAAGGAATTCAGGAAAAAGGAAAAGAGATCAGAACATTCATGCCACGCTTTGGACTGATCAATGAAAGAAGAAATCAGTTACATGAAGTAATTCGTCTTTCAGGAATGAATCTTATCATCGACGATTCAGATCATCCATTAATTATCAAAGTTGCTTCTATCCAGAGTGCGCGGATGCAGGTTTACTTTATCGATAATGACGAGTATTTCCAACGAAAATCAATCTTCCGCGATGCGAAGAAAAAATTCCACAAAGACAATGAAGACCGTATGGTATTCTTCTGTCGTGGAGTATTAGAAACCGTTAAAAAACTGGGCTGGGCTCCCGATGTTATCCACTGTCATGGCTGGATGACCTCTCTGATCCCTTTCTTTGTTAAAACCGGTTACAAAGACGATCCGATGTTTAAGAACAGTCGTGTTGTTTACTCTTCTTACTATCAGGATCTGGACGATACAATGAGTCCAAACCTTATCAAGAAGTTGAAAATGGACGGCGTAACTGCTGAAGATTCGAAACTTTACAAAGAACCTTCTATGGTAAATGTAAATCTTGCAGCTATGAAGTTGTGTGATGGAATTATCAAAGGTTGTGATGGTAAAAACGCAGTATTAGATACATATCTGAAAAAAGCCGGTAAGCCTGTATTGGATTATCAGAATTTTGAAGATGAAAGCGCTTTCGTAGCGGCCTGCTCTGATTTTTATGATGAACTTTTAGAACAAGAACCTGTTCTTGCTGAATAAACTATGAATCAAAAATTTCCGGATGCCTCCCCATCTAAAGGAAATCTTGTAAACAACAATTTACAGAACCTTACGAATTCAAATAAAAAGACTTCCTCTACCCTTTGGTGGAGGAAATCTTTTTTAATAATTCAACCTATATTGGTTGGAATACTCCTTTTTTCAGGATGTAAAGATCCTGATGAACTGGGTTTGAATGTGCTTCCACCCGGAGACCAGTTACAAACTGAGTTTTCGGATACAAGTACGTTGATCACAACTATTCTTCTTGAAGACTCCCTGCAGACTGACGAACTTTCGCTGCAATTACTGGGATGCATCAACGACCCGACATTTGGAATTGCAAATGCTTCGATCTATACTCAGGTTAATCTTGCCGGTACTCCTGCATTTGGTACAAATCCGATTGCAGATTCACTGGTACTTGTTCTTGGCTACAATAGCATCTATGGCGATTCATCAGAGGCTCAATCGGTAAATGTTTATCATCTTACCTCAGACATGAGCATTGACAGTACTTATTACTCTTACTCGACCTTTGCATATGATCCGACATCAGTTGGTAGCACTACTTACCTTCCTTCATTGAAGAATGTAGTTCTCGATTCAGATACAGCAACTAAACTGGCACCTCATCTCAGAATAAAATTAGATAATTCGTTGGCCGATCTTATTCTATCACAAAACGGATTAAGTACATTGAACAGTAATGCTGAATGGCTTGCTTTTTTCAAAGGATTAAAAATCGAAGCAGGATCATCAGTAACTTCCGGTAAAGGAGCAGTTTCAGCGTTGAACTTCTTCAATTCCACCATGACACTTTATTTCCATAATGACACTGTACCTAAAAAATACAATTTCTCCCTTGTTAATGCACGGGTAAATAATTTCACACATAACCTTGCCGGATCAGTTGTCGAACCTTACGTAAATACAGGCACAACAGATTCTCTTTGTTTTGTACAAGGAATGGCAGGAGTTAAGACTAAGATTTCAATGCCTCATTTGAAACATTTTAACGACTTAGGCAGTATTGTAGTAAATAAAGCAGAGTTATATATCACTGCTCAAAGTAATGTACCGGCATTATATCCTGTTCCGTCACGTTTATTCCTGACAACAAAATCTGACGCCGGATCAATCTTGTTTCCAATCGACTATTACGAATCGAGCGGATACTTTGGGGGAGATTATAATACGTCTACGAACGCTTACGTATTCAATATCGCACGACAAGTTCAGGGTATCCTGGATGGAACATATAGCAGCACTGATTTTTATCTCGTTGTTGCCAGTGCAGGTGTCGTTCCTAACAGAGTCGTAATTGGAAGTAGTACGAATGCTGATTACAAATTGAAGTTATCTGTTTACTACACCAAAATAAATTAATTACACACCATGTGCGGAATCGTTGCATACATAGGACACCGTGAAGCCTATCCTATCATTATTAAAGGACTTCAAAGACTTGAATATCGTGGATATGATAGTGCAGGTGTTGCCATTTTAAATGGAGACCTGAAAGTTTACAAGAAAGCCGGAAAGGTAAGTGACCTTAACGACTTTGTTAAAGGAAAAGATGTTGTCGGAAAGATCGGAATGGGACATACCCGTTGGGCTACCCATGGAGAACCGAATGACAGAAATGCTCACCCGCATTATTCTCAATCATCGAAGTTTGCAATCATTCATAACGGAATCATTGAAAACTACTCTTCCATCAAGGCTGAGTTAATTAAACGCGGACATACTTTCAATAGCGATACCGACACAGAAGTTCTTATTCACCTGATAGAAGATATCCATGAAAATGGAAATGTTAGTCTTGAAGAAGCTGTACGTTTAGCATTAGGCGAAGTAATCGGTGCTTATGCAATCGTCGTTCTTTCGAAAGACAATCCGAATGAATTGATCTGTGCACGTAAAGGCAGTCCGATCGTTTTAGGAGTCGGTAAAAACAAAGACGAATATTTTGTTGCATCTGATGCAACACCGATCATTGAATATACAAACAATGTAATTTATCTGAATGATGGCGAAGTTGCTTACATCAAAGATGGCAAGCTGACTGTAAAGACTATCGAAAATCAGGTAAAGACACCATATATCCACGAACTTGAAATGAAACTTGAACAGCTTGAAAAAGGCGGTTACGAGCATTTCATGTTAAAAGAGATCTACGAACAACCACGTTCGATCTGGGATAGTATGCGCGGACGTATCGATGCCAAAAAGGGCTTCTTACGTTTGGGTGGTATTGCTGAATACGAAAATAAATTTGTTAAGGCTAAACGTATTGTCATCATCGGATGCGGAACTTCATGGCATGCCGGATTAGTTGCAGAATATCTGATCGAAGATCTTGCACGTATTCCTGTTGAAGTTGAATATGCATCTGAATTCCGTTACAGAAATCCTGTAATCTATGAAGATGATATTGTGATCCCGATTTCTCAGTCTGGAGAAACTGCAGATACGCTTGCCGCAATTGAATTAGCAAAATCAAAAGGTGCAACTATATTCGGTGTATGTAATGTTGTCGGATCATCGATCCCGCGTGCTACACATGCCGGTGCATATACGCATGCCGGTCCTGAGATCGGTGTTGCTTCCACAAAAGCATTTACAGCACAGGTTACCGTTCTTACTTTAATGGCTCTTCAAATGGCTCGTTCAAGAGGAACCATTACTGATTCCCGTTTTCATCAATTGCTGAATGAGCTTGAAGCAATTCCTGCAAAAGTTGAACGTGCATTACTTGCCAATGATGCTATCAAATTATTAGCTGAACGTTTTAAAGACGCTCCGAATGCATTGTACCTTGGTCGTGGTTACGGATTCCCTGTAGCGCTTGAAGGTGCATTAAAGCTGAAAGAAATCTCTTACATACACGCTGAAGGTTATCCTGCTGCCGAAATGAAACACGGTCCGATCGCTTTGATCGACGAAGAAATGCCGGTAGTTGTGATTGCAACCAAGAATGAGACTTATGAAAAAGTAGTTAGTAACATTCAGGAAGTAAAAGCCCGTAAAGGTATTGTGATAGCCATTATCACCGAAGGTGATGAGACTGTAAAAGGTATGGCAGATTATTGTATCGAAGTTCCTGAAACCGATGATATCTTAGTTCCATTGATCTCTGTTGTTCCACTTCAATTGCTTTCTTATCACATTGCAGTGTTAAGAGGATGTAATGTTGATCAGCCGAGGAATCTTGCGAAGTCAGTGACGGTGGAGTAATCGTCTTTGAACATATTTAAAAATCCCGCTTTGAAATTTCAGAGCGGGATTTTTTTTGACATGCAAATTCAGGCTATTGGTCAAAAGTCAAAAAATAAACACAAGACCACAAGTCCACAAGAAGAACACGGAATATTGAACTTAAAAAAACTCTGCGCAAAATCTGCGGGATCTGCGAGATCTGCGGGAAACAATAAGCATAAAAACAACCCGGAATGTGTAATAATTACAGACTATCTCCAGAATTACAAGCCATGTTTTTGCTTAACTTTAGCCCAACCAAAAAAAATCCATTTAACTGATATGAAATCAAAACTGTTTTTGGCAGCTACATGCCTGCTTTTTGCAAATGCTGCATCGGCATTGAATCCGTCGAAAGAATATGCTACCAAACCTGAGAAGTATGGTATGACTTATAAAGAAGAAAAAGTTCCTACAAAAGACGGTGCTTCTTTGAATGCATGGTTCTTTGAAACTGCGAAGAAGACAACAAACTGGGTAATCATAAGTGGCAGCGGAGATGGAAACATGGCCGACAACATTGAGATCGCAAGTCAGTTTTTATCTGCAGGCTGGAATGTTGCCATGTACGATTATCGTGGTTATGGAAGCAGCAGCGATTTTGCTATTGATCCTGAAACATATATTTATCCGCAATTCATCGCTGACTTAAATGGTGTTGCAGATTATTTACGCAAGTCGAGAGCGATCACAAAGTTTGACTTATACGGAACAAACATAGGCGCAGGATTATCGCTTGGTGTAGGTTGTAACCGTACTGAGACAAGAAAGATCATCGCCGACGGAAGCTGGACAGGACTTGAATTGATGAAAAAGAAATTCAAAGATGTACTTGCTAAAAATGTTGTCATCCCATTTGGTTACGATAAAAATTACGAACCAATGTATGCATGCGACCGTTCCCGTCCTACAATCAAAGGTGTAATGCTTATCGTTTCTGCAAAAGATTCAATGATCAATCCGAACGACATGAAACTTCTGAAATGTCAGACAACAATGTATATCGTAGCAAACAGTCCTTCGAATGCAGAAAATTTCAATACAGATAAGAATGTTTATTTTGAGAAGGTGAATAAGTTTTTGAATCAGTAAGTAGCACTGCATACTTTCTGTAAATTACTTTTTCTGATTAAAATATTATAGGGGTTTAAAGTAGCTAACGCGCTTTGAGCCCCTTTTCTTTTATTTCAACGACAGACTATAAACTAAGTGGTAAAACAATCGCATTGAAAAACTCGCACGATAGGCGGAATATTGAGCGGAAATTAAGATCACACTTTCAAATTAAGGACATCATCAAGCGGTATTCCGCCGGGGAGTTTGGAAGTGTTCAGTTTTAAAAAAATCCATTCATGCATGACAGTGTATTCCTAATTCCCCGGCGGAATACCGCTTGAAATTTTACTGGCATGAAAATGCATATTTAATTTCCGCTCAATATTCCGCCTATCATTCTACCTTTCTATTAATTTCGAAATGTATGAGAATAGTTTTTGGAAAGTTGTTTTTTAAAAATTCCGGTGATTGGGAGATTAGAAAAATACTAAGCGTAGAATAAAATCCTATGTACTTAAATAAAAAATTTACACATTCTAATCAAAGCAATTCGAATTACGAATCCCGAATTACAAAAAACTAAACCTCATCCTCCGCAACTGCCACTACTCTTTTGATCTCAGGAACCATCTTCAAGATCGTTTGTTCAATACCGGCTTTCAAAGTCATCGCACTCATGCTGCATGAACTGCATGCACCATGAAAGCGGAGGCGGACAACCATATCGTCTGAGATATCAACTAATGAAACATCGCCATTGTCTGATTCCAGATAAGGCCGCAACTGACTTAATGCTTCTTCAACTCTTGCGCTCAATTCCATTTCGTACTCTTTCGTTATTTCTATTCTATTAATATGCTATTGCTGAAACTCGTTCTGTTGGCGATTGATTTGCATTTCGAATTGCAACTTGTCTGATCATATTGTCTGCCACTTCACTGAATGCTTTTGATACTGCAGTATCGTCATCCAGCGAAACAGGAATTCCTGAGTCACCACCTTCACGAATACTTTGTACCAATGGAATTTCTCCAAGGAATGGAATGTTCAGTTCTTTTGAAAGATCGGCAGCGCCTTCTTTACCGAAAATATAATATTTATTGTCAGGTAATTCTTCAGGAGTGAAGTATGACATATTTTCTACCAAACCCAATACAGGAACATTTACACTTTCTATCTGAAACATGTTGATTCCTTTTCTTGCATCAGCTAGAGCAACATGTTGTGGTGTACTCACAATCACTGCACCGGTTACCGGTACTGCACTCACAAGTGTAAGGTGGATATCGCCCGTTCCCGGAGGAAGATCGATCAGCATATAATCCAATGCACCCCACTCTGCATCGCTGAATAATTGTTGCAATGCTTTTGATGCCATTGGTCCGCGCCACGGAATGGCTTTGTTCGGATCGACCAGCATTCCGATCGATAAAACTTTTACTCCGTATTTTTCAATAGGTATCATATATGAAACACCATCGCGTTCGTTGACGAACAATCGTTCGTGCTCAGCACCAAACATGATGTGTTGTGATGGTCCGTAAATATCTGCATCGATCAATCCGACCTTTGCACCTTTTTTTGCCAGTGCTATCGCAAGGTTAGCCGCAACAGTTGATTTTCCAACTCCGCCTTTACCGGATGCTATAGCAATAATGTTTTTACCTCCGGCAACAATGCACCACCTTTTGCACGGGCACCACCTGTTGTGCGGGCAGTCATGTTGACTGTCACATTCGCTTCCTGATCTACAAAATGGATGATGGCATTGATGCATGCTTGCTGGATCATTGCTTTCATCGGACAAGCGGGAGTGGTAAGGACAACCGTAAACGACACATTTTTCCCTTCTGCTTCAATATTTTCGACCATATTGAGAGTGATCAGATCTTTTTTCAGATCCGGCTCGATCACATTTTTGAGGGCTTCTACAACCTGTTCTTTCGTAATTGACATGGTGCGAAGGTAGGGGTATTTTGATAGAAATACATGGGGATATAAAGGTCAAAAATCAAAAGTTAAATGCAAGTCAAAATGAACGAAATATTCACAACAATTTGAAATTGTATTATCAAATTCGGCTAAGATGTCGGATAGATGTAAGCTTTGTTTCTCAAATATGCGACCCCTTCAGGGTCGGGTGTTTTTAATTTCCAGTGTTTTTTTTATCGAAGTAGCGGTTAACATATTAAGGTGTTTGAAATAAATTAATCACCAATGCGATCTTCAATTATTCACCGCCAATTTGAAATTGGAGCGCCATTTCATATGCGACCCCTCCGGGGTCGGTTCGGTTTGTGCTTTGTTTTTCTACAAATATGCGACCCCTTCAGGGTCGTGCGTTTTTTAATATCCGGCGTTTTTTATCGAAGAAAACTTTGACCTATTAATTCGTTTGAACTAAATGAAGGACCTATACTATCTTCAATTATGGACACCCCATTTGAATTTGATCGTCCATTTCATGTGCGACCCGCCGGGGTCGGGTCGGGGGTTGGTTTCGTTTTTAAAGCGCCCCCCTCGGGGCCGCGCCTTTTCCGGGTTTCAGACTGAATTAACGTTGTTAACTTATCAGTTGTTGAAGAGGGGGTCTCCTGGAAAGGCCGCGTTTTTTTCTTGTGTTTTTAGACCCTGAATTAACATCAGACTGCCGACCCCGGAGGGGTCGCATATGAATTATGAATTATGAATTTTAAATGGAATTAAAATCAAAATCGATATGCATTTTCTATCGCCGGAGAAGTCTTTATTCCAATCGGGAAAAATATTACTACAGACTCAACTCCACCATCGGATCCCAATACAACTCTTTAAATTTAACAACCTTATCATCTTTCACTTTGATGCCTTCCTTTTCGAGGAGGATCTGCATCGCTTTTGGTGTTCCGAAATGATGTTTGCCTGTCAATAATCCGACCCGGTTAACAACACGATGTGCAGGAACTTTCGGTTTGACATTGTGGGCACCATTCATTGCCCAACCAACCATCCGGCTCGATTTAGCAGTGCCGAGATATTTCGCAATTGCTCCATAACTTGTTACGCGCCCTTTCGGAATTAAGCGGACAACG
The DNA here is from genome assembly GCA_016711505.1 of Bacteroidota bacterium. Taxonomy (NCBI): domain Bacteria; kingdom Pseudomonadati; phylum Bacteroidota; species Bacteroidota bacterium. Next base: position 21,219 of record JADJSV010000012.1, read on the forward strand.
GCATAGACCTGATCGAAGAAAGATTCTAAATTGGAAGATTCTTTGGCCATTGCTGGTAATTTGTAATTAGTAAATGTAGAGTTTAAGCGTTTAAACTGAATTGAAGGTAACAAATTTTCAATCCATCTTTTAACCACATTTTTTCATAGGTGGTTTTGATCGATAATACATCATCCAGAATTTCTGAATTGTAGAGATCATTAGTTTGTTTGAAAGTGGTTAACTTTTGTTCGGCGATCATTTCAAGAGTGTAATCGTAGAAAGCACGACTGTCTGTTTTCAAGTGCACTATTCCATCGGCTTTCATAAACTTTCTATACAGATCAAGATAACGTGGAGAAGTCAGGCGTTTTTTCGCTCTAGATTCCTCTAAATTCGGATCAGGAAAAGTGATCCATACTTCACTCACTTCATTGGGACCAAACAGGGCTGCACAATTCTGGATCTGCATTCTTACAAAACCGAGATTGGCAATATTATTTTCTACTCCGGTTTTTGATCCGCGCCATAAACGTGCGCCTTTCCAGTCGATACCGATAAAATTCTTACCGGAAAATTTTTCAGCAAGGTTCACTGCATATTCTCCCCTACCACAACCTAACTCAACAACGATTGGATTCTCGTTTTTGAAAAAATCCTGATGCCATTTGCCTTTCAATTCATGGTCTGCCGGCGGATAAGAAAAATTTGGTTGAATTAAATTCGGAAAATTCTCATTTTCTGCAAAACGTCTTAGTTTGTCTTTTCCCATAGGTTGGCGAAAGTAGAATATTTCCCGCAGAATACGCGGAATACGCAGAAATTCCGCAGAAATTCCTGCGGAATTAAGTATGAAAATTAACTAATCATAAATCAAGTTGGTTTGTAAAAATTTTATTAAAAACAATTTTTAATCTCGCAGAGATCTCTGCGGATTTTCTGCGTATTCCGCGTATTCAGCGGGAAAAAATTGACTCTGATTAGAGAATGCAATCAAGTCCGCTGCATGTATCTCGTTAAATAAATTCAATCTTCCTTCCTAAACCGAAACACCACTCCCCCATTAAATAAAAACGACTCTGTTGTTTTACGAAAGACACTATTCGAAAGATCGGTTTCAATATTTTCTCTGAAAAGCTGAAAACTCCGGCCATAGGTTCCTCCGGCTTCGGCAAAGATAACAAGATGCTTTGTGAGATAATAATTCACATATAACTTGAGTTGATTATGCCCTACTCCTTTTTCACCTTCTCTTACGAAATCATTTGCAACAGCAGTACTATTGGTGCGATAAGAAGTTGTTATTGAAAGATAGATCAGTCCGGCGTAAATTTTTTTATTGAATTTCTTTTCAAGGTTTAATGAATTTGGCAAGTCGCCGAAAAAATTTAATGTCTTGTTGATCTTCCATTCAATTCCAACAAACGGAATAAAAAAGTTACCGAAATATTCACGGTTGTAATAAAGCCCAATTCGATATCGAACATTGTCTTTGTGCTTGTAATTGAATAACAATACTCCGCCATATTGCATATCAGTTGATGCTAAATCATTCAAGCCCGTATTTGCTCTTGTAATGAAAAGAAAAAGTGTTTTCCATTTTTTATTTTTCCATTGCTTATTATAACCAACATGAATACCATGAGATCTCAGTGAAGTAGAAAAGGATGTATCACCTTTGACATTAAAATTTTGTAAAGAATAATTCATTCCAATAAGAAACACATCTTCATTTTCTCTTACAATTGGGGCAAGCAAACTCGTCTGCCATTGTGTTGCACTAAGATTCTTCTTTGATTCACCACTATAACTTATTCCCGGAAATGACTGGAATCTACTATTGAACAGGTCAACAAATGGCTGGCTTATACCTTGGGCTGAAAAGAGAAGTAAATATAGGAGCAGCTTTAATTTAAATGTCATTTTGGGCTAAGATATTATAATTTATTTAATTCATACTGGGTGATATTCGTGTTTTAGTTGGAGAGTCTACAACTTCGATTTTTTTTAAACACTAAGAGCACAAGAGTGTACGGCTTAATTTTTACAATACAGATCAATCCGTGATCTTATAGTGTACCGATAGCTATCGGTATTGTATTCTCAGTGTTTTTTTTAAAGCAGTCCCGAGAATTTCCAAAAAAATCATTCTCAGTTAGCCGCTTTTTTCTACCTTCATCTTCTCAAATAAACTTCGATGAAAAGAAATCTACTCCTAGCCCTATTACTTGCCACTTCAACTGTATTCGGCCAATTTTCAAATGATCCTGCAGTGAATGCAGTTGTCAGAGATTCATCCGGACCGGGTTGAACCCATTGTTCGGCACAACGTATGTAAGTTGGTTCAATCAGAATGCTTCCTCATCATACGATTTCAGCATGCAAGCTATGGATGAAATGGGATATCAGTTACTACCGTCTTCCGGATTGACAGTCAGTAATTACCCTCAAAGTTCTGCAATCTTTGTCTATGATACAAAGGTCGATCATGAGAACAATATGGTTTCTGCTTTTCAGGATGAACGTTCAGGTTTATTAGACATAGTTGCTTATCGTGTAGATGCTCTTGGCAATTTCAATTATGGAAATGCCGGTATAAGTCTGACAGATTCTGCCGCTTCCGGTGGTATTGCTCCGAATGTCGGAATTCTTGCAAACAATGATGCAGTGATTGCATGGATCGCCTCTGGAAATCCGAAAGACTGGATCTCTTTTCAGAAAATAAGTCCTGCAGGAATTACTGCTTACTCTTCGCCTAAGCGTATCATCGATTCTACAAACGTTGCAAGCTATAGCAGACCGCAAGTTGTTTCAATGCTGAATGATGACTTTATGATCTTGTATATTGAACAAACAGGAAGCGGACTTCCTGCAAGTAAAATGTTCATGCAAAGATTTAATGCCGCGGGAAATTCTGTCTGGTCGGCGCCTGTTCAAATTTCTTCCAAGCTAATTGGATTCGCAGCATACCCATCAGTTGTTCCGGATGGAAATAACGGCGCATACATTGCTTACTCATCCGGCAATCCAACAAATCCTTCTTTCAATGATGTCTACGTTCAGCACATCGATGAAAACGGAGTTTTATGGAGTGTTGACGGAACAGAAGCGTGTACTTCAACTCTTACTCAACGGATGTCACCTAAGGTTCGCTTCGAGAACGGCATGACGAATCCAATGGTATTGATAAAAGAAACAGACGGCTCTCAGGGAAGCGCCGGAGTTACAGTGCAGTCATTCGACAGCGTTGGTAACCGTTTGCTTGGTCCGGATGGTGTTGCTGTAACACCTATCACTGCTGCTTATGATGAGCCTTACGATATGCGTAAGACAAGTGATGGTATGATCATCCTTTATGCAGAAGGTCTTTTCGGTAATCAGCAATTGTATGCAACAAAGATCGACATGAACGGCAGCCCGTTGTGGACGCCGGCGAATGTAACTCTCTCTTCAGTTGCAAGTAATAAATCAAGAGCTCAACTTACACCGGCTTATATTAGTCCAACGATTGAAAGTGTAATCGCTGTCTGGGAAGACGACAGACAAGATGTAGGAATTTATACTCAGAATATCAATAACGATGGAACGATTGGAATCATAACCAATGTCTCTGCATTATCAGCTTCAGGATCTGCTGCAATTGTATTTCCGAATCCTTCAACAGACGTTCAAAGTTTATTGATCAATTCTACTGCATCTGACCTTGTTAAAATTAATCTGTATGATGTAACAGGAAAGTTGATCTCTAATTCAGATAACCAACAAATAATTTCCGGTTCAAATGAATTTACATTCGAAGAACTTTTCGGAAATACAAAATTATCTCCTGGTGTTTACACAATCAGAATTTCCGGAACGAGAATTTCGGAGAATGCGAAATTTGTTGTAAGGTAATGCCGATCAAAATACACTTAACTCATTACCCTCTTCAATGAACCATGCCCACAGAAAATAAAAAGAAAATTCTCTTTGCGTGTATGGATTGGGGACTTGGACATGCTACACGTAGCGTTCCATTGATCAGAAAGTTTCAGAAGGAAGGACACGAGATTGTTTTAGCCTCAGCCGGCAGTGCTTTGGGATTCTGGAAAAATTATTTTCCTGAACTAATTATACTTGAAAAACCGGCATATAACATTCGGTATTCCATTAACTTTTCTGTAAGTGCAATGCTTTTCTTTCAGTCGCTGGCCTTTCTGAAAACTATTAAAAAAGAAAATCTGTGGCTGAATAAAATTATTGATGAGCATGGATTTCATGAAGTCTATTCAGACAATTGTTATGGTTTGTACAATCAGAAAATAAATTCCACTATCATTACTCATCAATTGATGGTAAAATGTCCGAAGTCGTTACGCTTCCTTGAAAAATCCTTGCATAAAAAGATTCTGAGTTTTACCGATAAATTCAATAAGGTTTTGATTCCGGATTATAAAGGTGAAGGCAATCTTTCAGGAGATCTTTCACATAAATATCCGGTTCCGGAAAATGCCACTTTCATAGGTCCATTGAGCAGATTTGATCAACGGGAAAATGAATTCACAAGCAAAGAATATGAGTTCTGCGCCATACTCAGCGGACCGGAACCACTGCGGACTGATCTGGAAATTCAGTGCATCGACCTTTTCCAAAAGACAGAAAAAAAATGCCTGATCATCAGGGGACTTCCTGAAAATAATGATTCGATACAAGTAGAAGGTCTGGAGATTCACAATCACCTGAATGATGAAGAATTCAGAAAAAAAGTAATTGCTTCAGATAAGATCATTTGCCGTTCCGGGTATTCAACGATCATGGATCTTTATGCATTGAATAAAAGAGCAATTTTCATTCCCACACCCGGACAAACAGAACAGGAATATTTAGCAAAGCATCATAGCGGTTAAAAGGATTGCGGATTGCGTGCTTTCCAGTTAACAGACATACTAAAATCGGATACTTCAATCCGAAAACCCGCATTCTGAAATACTATTTTAAATTTCCCGCAGACTTGCGCAGAATACGCAGAAAAACCGCAGAAGCCTCTTCGAGGCTATTGGCCATTTACTTTTCTTAAGAAGTGTTTTTTGATTGCATCAACATTCATGAATCTAAATTGCTTTTGTTAATGGAAAAATGTTTGAGAGCTCTGCGGTTTTTCTGCGTATTCTGCGCAAGTCTGCGGGAAATAAATGACGATTAACTGAAAAACTCAAATCGAAGCATCAATCCGAAATCCGCATTCCGAAATCCGAAATTTTAAACGAAGTGATTTTTAAATTAACTGAAAAAAGGCAGATCAAGGCAGCATTCCTTAATCCGAAATTTTTCTAAACTTACTGCGTGTTTACAATAATATTTGAAGTCTTAATAGTATTGCTTGCATGCAATCCTCGGTCATAAATAAAAATTTCATAATAAAACGTATCATTTACAAGTCCGACATTCAATGGTAGTTCTCTTTCGATCTCGCCTTTCAGCGCCTTGTTACTTCCATCCGGTGTGAGATATGGAATTCTTGCGCTGATGTCAACTGTATCAATCGTCCAGACGTTATTAATCAGATGATACGTTTTCACTTTAAAGTTAGTGTAGTACGGATTCGTTGCATCTGCAGGTACATCGAAGATGGGATCATTTAGTCCCGATTCAGGAGTATAATATCCGATATCACCGTCACCATCTGTAAATCCTATTGTAACAAGTAAATACTGATCCCTTCCATTGACATCCTTTACACCTTCAATTTTCTTAAAATCAATCGCCGGGATGATCGGATATTCCAATGGCTTTTTACAAGCGCTAAATGCAATAGCCGAAATGCAGATTAGAGTAAATATTTTATGGATACTTTTCATAGTATTTTTGAAAGTATAAATTTAAAGAATATTTCGTTTATTACTAACGAATATTTCCAATTCCTTATTTTACAAATATACGACACCTTATGGCACTATTGCTTCCCGTTAAAAATGTTAAGCCACAGTTTGGTAAAAATTGCTATTTAGCGCCCAATTCGACCGTTGTCGGCGATGTTGTAATGGGTGATGATTGCAGTGTATGGTTCAATGCTGTTATCCGGGGTGATGTTAACAGTGTCCGTATCGGCAACAAGGTCAATATCCAGGATGGAGTAATTGTACATTGTACCTATCAGAAAGCAAAAACAACAATTGGTAATAATTGCAGCATCGGACATAATGCCATCGTTCATGGTTGCCATTTGCACAATAATGTTCTGATCGGAATGGGTGCGATCGTAATGGATCATGCAATCATAGAAGCCTTTTCGATCGTCGCTGCAGGATCCATAGTTTTAGAAAATACCATTGTAGAAAGCGGATTCATTTATGCCGGAGCTCCTGCTAAAAAAATAAAACCTATTTCCGACGAACAAAGAAAATTGCTAGAGCTATTGCCGGATCGGTATGTGATGTATGCGGAGTGGCTGAAGTAGAAGGTGGGGAATAGGACCAGGAGTATTTAAAAAATTGTCTTCCTTTTTTCATGGGTTACCTTTTCAGATAAAAGGTATTAAGAGGTATAATCCACTAAACCCAATGAAAATACTCGCCCTCCTGACCTATATTATGTTTGCACTCTTTGCCGTTAATTGTGGGCAAATGCAAAATCAATTGAAGACATCCTCATTGAAGGAAGAAAAAACTGATTTGTATAGCCCGAAAAATACAGCTATAAAAACTGGTTTTGAAAATGGATTTCAATAGTCCAGTTATTAAAAATTCCGATAGCATAAAAACCGCCTCAAAAGGAATTATACGTGCAATAGATATTGTATATTCAGATTATCCGGCCGGTTTTTCTTTTTCTAAATTGATAAAAGAACGATTAAAAAGTTTAGAAAAGATATGTCCTGAAATTTTTCTTGATCATAATATAAAATGGAGATTGATCCGCCAGTCTAGTGCTAAAACTGAAGAAACAGCAAGAAAATTATTTCATGGAATTGTGATCTCCTATCGTCCTGCTCAATGTTGTTTTGATTCTTTTCATCAAAAGTGGTGAATGGTCTCGGTGAAACAAAAATACAAAGAAAGGACTATTTCATCTTTTTTCAAAACCAGATACTGCAATTGTAACTCGTAAACCAACATGGAAGGATATGCTAATTGTAGCTGATGTAACTGGAAGTATGTCGCCCTATACAGCACAACTTCTTGCCTGGCTGCAGCTGAATTCACTGGATGGTAAATTAAAGCAGTTTGTTGCCGAAGGATGAAAGGGGGAATCGGGCTTCAAAATATTGGAAGTGTGATGATTTCGAAGGTCCGCGGTGGCGGACAGAGAACGAGGATGCGCTCGGCGAATTAATTCATTGCCGACATTGGGCACCTATGCGCGTAGTTCACCCTTATAAAGTAAAACCGGTAAAAATAAGGTGTGGTGGTGGACACGGACTTGCTGTACTGGCGGATCTGTTCATACTATTGAAAATGATATTACAGATCTGTCAAAGTTAAATGAAGGTCAGCAAGTAAATATCGGAAGTTTTACCTATAGTAGGGGGAAGTTCGTTTCTGTCAAACGGCGCAAGTCAAAATCAAAAGTCAAATGAATCATTTGTCGGTTCGTTAAAGGCATGTGTTACCGAGTCGGGTTTTGCTTGTTTTTGACTCCCCACCTATTTCCAAAAATCCACCTTCTCCAGATGAATCTTATTCTTAAAAAAGAAACGGGTACTTTCTTCGAAAGATTTTGTGAAGTCAGAAACATAAAAATGATGGACCGGATTTTTCTTTTTGCCTAAAAGATTGTTTTTCTTCAGAACTGCCTTAACGCTGTCGGCAACAACTCCGGCTGTGTCAATAATATTTACATCACCCTTGTAATATTCTTCAACTTCAGTTCTGATCAATGGATAATGAGTACATGCTAAAATCAGGGCATCGATCTTTGCAAGTTTTCTGCTCGACAAATAAGAAGCGATCACAGATCGTGAGATCTTATTATTAAAAAACCCTTCTTCGATCATTGGCGCCAGTAATGGTGTTGCGAGAGAAGCAACTTCTTTTTTTGAAGCAGCTTTTATCTTCTTAGCATAGATATCACTCTTGATAGTTCCTTTTGTTCCGATCACGCCTACCTTGTGAATCGAATTTGTATGTGTGACCAGATCAACGACCGGACTGATCACATCGACCACAGGGATCTTTCCGCCAACAAAGTCCTTTACTGTCTCATAGGCAATTGAACTTGCAGTGTTGCATGCAATGACGATCATTTTACAATTATTCTGCATTAAAAATTGTGCAATTCGGATCGAATAGTATTTTATAGAATCGGGTGACTTATCACCATACGGTAAATGGGCAGTATCCCCAAAATATACCAAAGATTCGTTTGGTAAAACTTTCTGTATTGCATTGGCAACTGTCAATCCGCCAATCCCTGAATCGAATACTCCTATTGGCTGTGATGAAAGATCAGTAGTCTTTTTTTTCTTTACCGGCATGGGGGCGAAATTAATAATTAATAAATGATAATGAATAATTAAAAATGAATAATGAGCGAAGCACTCAGAGTACTTTGGATAGAACCTTTAATGGCATTTTATTAATTGATTGGGATTACTTCATTCTTTTTGGTTGTAACTTCGAAGGGCAGATTTAATGCGATCAGATTGCAGAGTTCTTTGATCAGTTTTTTTCTGGGATAAGAGTCTACTGTGACTAATGAAATTTCCCTGACAGGCTTGGGATTTGCAAACTCGTGAAGCTTTGCTTTTTGTTTCGATGTCATGGTCAAGGTCGATAAGCGCGGCACGATCGTAATCCCTTCTAACTTGTCGACCAGTTGGATCAATGTTTCAATACTTCCAGCTTCGTAGAGCAAATTGTTCTTTGTTCCTTCCATTTTTCTCAACTCACACAAATTAAAAACCTGATTCCGCATACAATGGCCTTCTTCCAGTAACCAAAGGTGATGCACATTCAATTCTCCCGGTAAAATATATTTTTTCCTTGACTGCAATTCATTTTTCGAGGCATATACGAAGAACTCTTCATTGAAAAGCTTGTTTTCAGTTAAGCCATTTTCCAACAATGGTGTAGCCAAAAGCGCAGCATCAATTTCACGCCGCTTTAATTTAGGAATGATCTCTTCTGTGGTCATCTCCTTCATACGTACAGACAATAATGGATATTGATTGGTAAACTGTTTTATGAACAAAGGAATCAGATAGGGTGCTAAGGTCGGAATTACAGCAAGATGAAATTCGCCCGAAATTTCCCCCTGCAATTCTTTTGCATAACCTTTCATCCGGTTCAGTTCAGACAAAACTGATTTAGCATGAATAATCAGCTGCTCTCCCTCTTTTGTAGGTATAACAGGTTGTTTACTTCGGTCAAAGATCTTTACGCCAAGCTCTTCTTCCAGTTTTTGGATCATCATACTTAAAGTAGGCTGAGTTACAAAGCACTTTTCAGCGGCTTTTGCAAAATGACGGGTTGAGTCAACTGCAACAATATATTCAAGCTGGACCAGGTTCATAGATAGTATCTATACAAAGATAGAAAATATCACTTTCATTTATACATATAATAAGTCAATATTTGTGCTAAATATCATTTCAAAGTCGGAGACTTAAATGTAAATTGTCATCAGAATAATCGCCTGACAAAATTATTTTTATCACTAGAAATTAATCATTCCATTAAATAACTATCATAACTATGAAAGAACAGGAAGACAACAAAACAACATTAGCTGATGTCAATACCAGTGAAGCGAAATGCCCTTTTCATGGCGGAGCTTTAAAAACAAGTGCAGGAGGTGGTACACGAAACCGCGACTGGTGGCCGAACTTATTAAAGTTGAATATTCTCCGTCAGTATTCTTCTTTGTCAAATCCAATGGATGAAAAATTCAACTATGCTGAAGAATTCAAAAAACTGGATCTGAATGCTGTGAAAAAAGATATATTCAATGCTATGACGGATTCGAAAGAATGGTGGCCTGCAGATTATGGTCACTATGGTCCGTTCTTTATTCGTATGGCGTGGCATAGTGCCGGAACATACCGGATTTCAGACGGACGAGGTGGAGCAGGATTTGGAATGCAGAGATTTTCTCCTCTCAACAGCTGGCCTGATAATGTTAATCTGGATAAAGCACGATTGCTTCTCTGGCCGATCAAACAGAAATATGGACAAAAAATTTCATGGGCAGATCTAATGATCCTTGCAGGAAATTGCGCATTGGAATCGATGGGCTTTAAAACTTTTGGTTTCGGTGGCGGTCGTGAAGATGTATGGGAACCGGCAGAGGATGTATATTGGGGATCTGAAAGTGAATGGCTCGCAGACAAGCGCCATACCGGTAGTCGTGATCTTGAAAATCCTTTAGCTGCTGTTCAAATGGGATTGATCTATGTAAATCCGGAAGGACCATTAGGTAACCCTGATCCACTTGCTGCTGCAAAAGATATCCGCGAAACATTTGGTCGCATGGCAATGAATGATGAAGAAACTGTTGCTCTTATTGCGGGTGGACACACATTCGGAAAAACACATGGTGCTGCTGATCCGTCAAAATATGTGAGCAGAGAACCGGCGGGTGCAGGGATTGAAGAGCAAGGCCTGGGATGGAAAAATTCATTTGGTACTGGACATGGAGTGCATACAATTTCAAGCGGACTTGAAGGTGCATGGACAACTACACCGACAAAATGGAGTAATAACTTTTTTGATAATCTCTTTAACTTCGAATGGGAATTGACAAAAAGTCCGGCAGGAGCTCAACAATGGAAACCAAAAGGTGGTGCAGGTGCAGGAACAGTTCCTGATGCACATGATCCATCATTACGTCACGCTCCTACTATGCTCACGACAGATCTTTCTTTGAGACTGGATCCTATCTATGGACCGATCTCAAAACGCTTTCATGAAAACCCTGATCAGTTTGCTGATGCATTTGCACGTGCATGGTACAAACTTACGCATCGCGATATGGGCCCGATTGCCCGATACCTCGGTCCTGAAGTTCCGAAGGAGGAATTGATCTGGCAAGATCCGCTTCCTGCAGTGACATTTAAGTTAGTTGATGCAAAAGATATAGCTGATTTAAAAACAAAAATATTGAACTCAGGACTAAGCGTAGCTGAGCTTGTATCGACAGCATGGGCTTCAGCTTCTACTTTCCGTGGCTCTGATAAACGTGGCGGTGCCAATGGTGCACGCATTCGATTGGCTCCACAAAATAAATGGGAAGTAAATAATCCAACTCAGCTTGCAAAAGTTCTGAAGACACTTGAAGGAATTCAGTCTGCATTTAATACAGGCGGGAAAATGATATCGCTCGCAGACCTGATAGTTCTTGCAGGTTGTGCTGCAGTTGAAAAAGCTGCAAAAAATGCCGGACACAATATAACCGTACCATTTTCTCCGGGAAGAACGGATGCATCTCAAGCTCAAACGGATGTTGAATCATTTGCCGTTCTTGAACCAAGTGCAGACGGATTCAGAAATTATTTTGAACCTAAACATACTGCATCTGCTGAAGAGATGCTTGTTGACAAAGCACAATTGCTAACATTGACTGCACCTGAAATGACAGTTTTAATAGGCGGAATGCGTGTATTAAATACAAACTATGATGGATCAAAAAACGGAGTGTTCACAAAACAATCTGAATCACTTTCGAATGATTACTTCATAAATTTACTTGATCTAAACACAACCTGGAAAGCAACTTCTGATTCACAAAATGTTTTTGAAGGCCGTGATCGTAAGACAGGTGAAGTAAAATGGACAGGTACCCGTGTTGACCTTATCTTCGGATCAAATTCTGAATTAAGAGCACTTGCAGAGGTATTTGCTTCTTCAGATGCGAAAGAAAAATTTGTGAAAGATTTTGTTGCTGCATGGAATAAGGTGATGAATCTGGATCGGTTCGATCTTATTCGTAATTCGTAATTCGTAATTCTAAGGTTAAAATAATGAAGGGGTTTAAGTGTTTTGACACTTTAAACCCCTTCATTATTTTAACCTTTTTGAAACAACAACTGCTAAAAATCAAACAGGTCACCTAAAAAAGAATCGCGTTTCTTTTTTTTATAATCGTATTTTTTATCACCGATATAATTTTGGCCTTCGCGGGGTTCTGTCTTGAAAGGTTGGCCGGGTACGGCTTGTGTAGAACGATCAATGATCTTATCAAGTTCGCCCCTGTCGAGCCATACTCCGCGACATTCAGGACAATAATCAATTTCAACTCCACTGCGATCTGTCATCACAAGGTTCACATTACAATTTGGACATTTCATAATCTTGCGTTTATGTTTTAATTATTTAACAAAGATAAAACAATTCAAAGATTCATTTGGAAGGCGCACAGCTACATTAAAATACTTTAACTTTTCATAAAAAGGAACACAAATTTCTCTTTAAAACAATCTTCCGGGAAACAGCACTAATTGAATAAAATTAAATTCCAACTGATCAAATGAAAAGTTGTAGCCATCGTACATCTTTACATTCAGTTCAGGAAAATATCTAAGTGTGGTTCTCAGATAAAATGTCTGCAAGCGATTGGGACGAATATCCCAACCAAAAGTTATACCTGGCCTCATACCAATAAAGGAGTTTACAATGGAAAAATGATACTGATTCATTTCAGAAACTGTCAATTTTTCACTACTCAAAGCCCCGCCTGCAAAAAATGCAAAGCCATTAAAATCGAATAGAAATTTGTATGCTTCGAAAGTCAATGCTTTTCTTTTAGCAATTTGAGAAAAGCCGTAGGCATTAATTTCACTTTTAATGCTTCGATATATCAAATTAAATTGCAAGTCAGGTTTATGAAAATAATATCCGATTCCGAATTCAGGAAAAACAGTTGACTTGTGATTATCAATGAACGGAAGAGAAAAAGTATTATGTTCTGAGGATTCTAAAAAAAATACTGAGGAAAATCCGGTTGAAAATACAAATCCATCTAACTTGTTTAATGAAGAAAGTGTATCCGTAAGCCATTTAGTTCGTCCTGATTGCCAGTCCCTTTCTGCGCTCAAACTTGTTTCAAACATTAATTTATAGCCAAGAGAAAACCAAAATTGATTAGTTCTGATTTTCATGGACGATGTAGTACTCACAAAATAATTTTCTGAATTATTAAGAATAAAACCGCATCCTAATTCTACTAACTGATTCTTCCTGCAATAATTTAATCCGGCCAAAACCGGATACTTAAAGCGCAAAGCAGTAGCTCCGTCATCCTGTTTAAATTGCGTACTTAGTAATGAAACTCCCAAGTATGGCCGGATCTTATTATGTTCTAATCGCCATGGAAAATACTTTGCTCCTGTTTCAACTCCTGTATTAAATTCACTTTTCTGAAGAGAGAATATTGGAACTGAAATATAAAAATCCGCTTGTCCCCAGAAATGAGTTCCGCCAATAATGAATCGAAATTGAGAATGTTCTTTTAGTTTATAACTTTCTAATACCCCCAAGGTATTTATAAGGCCGGAATGCGTTCCACTTGCTGAAAAAGTTCTGAAGTCGAAACCCACATTTAACTGAGCAAATCGATGACGAGTCTTACCGCCTTCTACATAGGGCTGAGCTTTTGAATGAAGACTGAAAGAAATGGCGATCAGCAGGAAGACGCGATTCATGATAATATGTATAACGATCTTCTGTTTTATTTATACCTGTACAACTTTCTTTACAGCAAACTTTCGACTCCATTTTATAATCAATGGAACCAAAATCAATGAAGGCAGAAGCCATAAAAATACTGAAGGTAATTGTATAGGTAAATATTTTGCGTTGACAACTAAAAAAGCCGTCAGCGATGCAATGTATCCACCGGTCATTCGTGAGATGTGCGCCAGCAACCAATAATTTTTAAAACGTGATCGACCTTTGTAATTTTTCAGGTCATCTATAACGAACTGCAGACCCAGTGCTCCAAAAACAACAAACACGATACCGAAATTATTCGCTCTTGTAATTAACCATACTCCGATTCCCAGAAGTAAGATTCCACTTAGAGTCATAAATATGGTCAGGAGCCAATCAGCGAATTGTGGCTTGCTTTCTGTTCCTTGCAGTGTCAATTTGATATATCTATTGCCTGTTCCAACCATATACATGGTGAAACTCCCGACCATAAACATCAAATCATTCGGGTGAATCAGAGAAAGTCCAAGTGCGGAAAATCCCGCCAGCATCATACCGGCAACAAAAATTTTCCCAACCAACCGGTGACGCTTACCTCCCTTTTTCATAATCAGATTTATACTGCCCGTAATTAGTCCCACAAAGCCACCGGCAACGTGAAGAATGAGTAGAATTGTAAATAGTTTTTCCATTTGAATTATAGTTTAACGAACCGGTTACTTCGATTCTGCAACAAAGAAATTGCATTAATCTCCGGATTACAAATTATAGTGACAGACATCAAGACTTTGTGACCGGTAACACTTTCAGGGATTGATAACAAGGAAAAAAGCTGAATAACAAAGAAATTCAGATCAAAGAGCGGCTTTTATCTGCGGGACATAGGCTCGGGAAACAGGAATTTCTTCGGCATCCGGTGCTTCAAACCGCAAACTAAGACCTTGGGCATTACCGGAAAAAGATTTTATTTTTTGAAGGTTCACCAGGTAACTCCTGTGACATCGTTTGAAATGCGGAAAATCGGCAAGTGACTGCTCAACGGCCTTTAGGGTATTCCGAAGAATCACTTTTTTGTTGTTTAAGCAAACTTCCACATAGTTTTCTACAGCTTTTACATAAAGCAGATTATCGAGTTCTACACTGAGATCCTCCGATTTATTCTGAGAAGGAATTTTCACGACTAGTTTTTCATTGACCTCTTGATGGGCTTGAATATTCTGATTCAGAGATTGCGCTTCCTGAAGAGCTGCTTTTAAACGGTTGTGATAAATTATAAATGTGCTGATCGTCACCGGAAAAACACCAATGAGTAAAGTAATTGCCTGAAAAACAAAAAATGCCCTGATCGAAAATCCCCAGAATCCCAATAGAACAGAATAGATCCAGTTATTCATTCCGATAAATAAGAACATCCACAAAATATAAACAATGTTCTTTCCAACTGTCCACGATTTGAAGTTATACCATTTAGGAAAAATAAAAGTGAATGCTAAATTGCTCAACAGCATTGAAAAAGATGTAATAGCCCCATATCCCAGGATGTGAAGGAGCTTACTTTCACTTTTGTAACTGAGCAGTCCGAAAGGTTGAAAGATAGCAAGGAATAAAAAAACAAAAAGGCCGAACATAAAAGCCTGAATCAGTTTTTTCTTTTGTGATAAACTGAAAGGATATGGTTGATTGAGAAGTTGTAGAGTCACTTGATATAACCTGTATTGATCTAAGTGGCTAATATACGAGTTGTAAAGTTTAATCCAGAAAGTTATTGATCATTTCAACTGTTGTCCTGATCTTCGTTGTATCTTGAGGAGTTGTCAATTCGCCAATATATTCCCCATGTCCACCCGGAATAATTTCAAGCTGCGAATTTGAGATAAGTTTATGCATTTCATTTGCATGTTCAGGAGTTGTCACATCTTTATCTCCGATAATAATCAATGCAGGAACTTTTATCGATCTTATTTGCTCATCTGTGATATCGGGAAATGATTGCATTCTTGCTACGTCGCGTTCGTACATTCGGTGAAGTGCGTTTGTATCCGGATTGATCTTTAGAAATGCGTCTTTGTACGGTTGCGGCATCCCTGCAAAAGTAGGATTGGCCATCATTTCCCAAAACCAATCTGGCGCACCGGATTTCTTATAAAAAGTAGAAGCCACAATTATTTTATTAGTCAACTCCGGATGCCTTATTGCAAATTGAAGCGTTGTGCTTGCCCCATTGCTGAATCCAAAAATATTTGCTTTGTCGATTTTTAAATACTTCAAAAGTTCTGCAATGTCATCTGCATCTTTTTCAAAACTCAATGGCCTATCAATATCAGCTGTGTGTCCATGCGCTTGCATTTCAACTGCAATCACCTTATTATTTTCAGCTAATTTGTTCAACACTTTGCCATATGTAGTTTGAATGGTTGAACCACCACCATGAATAAGGACTAATGGAGTTCCCTCCCCATGAATTTCAAAATACATATTCAGACCATTAACAGGAGCATATCCTGTAAGATTGCCATCATTACTTTCTGTGGATAAATATTCAACACTCATATTATTCTTTTGTGAATTTGCATAGCCTGATAAAATCAATGCCGTAAGAAATATTTTGACCGATCGAATTATCATTTATAAAATCCTCTTATACAGAATTAATTTTTTATGAGTTATTGATAATTAAATAAAATGATAAAAAATTAAAAAGTAACATTCTTAGCCAAAGTCTTGAATCGAACTCCGCTATCCTGAACACTCTTCAAAAGAATAATTTGCAAAACCTCCCGCCCACTTTTCTACTTCCGGACCTTCAGTAATTTCTTTTTCACCTTGTACAAGGCCATAGTGTCGAATAGAGACAAATTCGTCAGGTTTGTTTTCAGCTATTTCAGATACCATTCCTCCCTTTTCTCCATTCGCATCTACTCCGACAAAAAGAATCTTGCTTCCTTTTTTCCAATTACCTTCATAAGTTGAAGTTGGGTTAAACAATGCTGTCCATTGTTCATAGTTTTTTTTACTACTCAGACCAAGCATTTTATCATAAACAACACTTAGCGGAGCTGAAATAGCAATTTTGAAATGCAGTTTTTTCATTTCTCGTTTTTTTAATATTTTTTTGAAATATAATTTATTCCTGCAAATGTCGATAACCGAATTAACTAAGTCGTAGTGTAAATACGACAATCTTCGTGGCTGAATACGACAAATTTATTTTGGATTACTCACAAAATGACAGGTGTTAATTTCACTTCAAAATTAACGAAAATTTTAAAATGTTATTTAATGCAGTTCCTATTTCCCCAACACAAGTTATTAATCTTTAACAACCTTTCCACTCTTTAAATTTCTGTTGCCATCGAATATTTCATAGAAATACAAACCCTTCGAAAGGTCATCAGTATTGAACGTTAAAACGTCAACGAATTCGCTCCGGTATACTTGCTCACCTAAAACATTGGTGAGAATAAATGTCATTGGAATTTGATGATTTGTTTCAAGTGTTAAATAAGTTCCGAATGGATTAGGATAAACAGAAAATTCCGATGCCAAAAAACCATTCTGAATGCTTGTCGGTTTTGATTGCTCAATAGAAAAAAGATCTATGGCCGCACTTCCACCACCATTATATGTAGGAGTGTATGCTCTTACACCAACCTTATGAGTCACCGCAGTTGCAATGAATGTATAGAAGTTCGTATGCCACACCGTATCAGCTGAACTAAAAATGGCAGATTGATTTACGTCTATATCATCAATAAATAAATGCCAGACACAATCTCCAGATCCACCCCATCGGTTTGATCCACAATAATTATACGAGATCGTATAGGTAGTTCCAATTATCAAATTGGATATATCCTGATACATTCCTTCACCTGTATTAGGATTTCCTGCAAGACATCGTGCATAGATATTTCCATTTGCCGCAGTAGGCGGAATTGTTGAGGGACACAACGTCAGATTTCCTTCATCCGGACCAAGTCCGACATTAGAATAATTATTCCAACCATCAGGTGGTAAGTTCGTTTCACAAACAGCTATATTGCTCCAGAGTTCTAAAGACGGATTTGTGAAACTTTGACTATAGGCAGAACTGAAACCCAATAGGTACAGAAAAATCAATTTGCATTTTTTCATTTTAGTTTCTTTAAAATTTGCTGAATTACGAATCCGTGCCATGTCCCGCACTACTATTTGAAATCTAAACTAAACAATTAAATTGAATTCTGTTAACCTTTATAAATTTTCTAATTACACATTGGAATAACCTGGCATACACAAGGCTATTTTCAATTATTTCAGTTCTTCACAACAAAAATTGTGGTGAATAAGCAAATTTACTATACTCAAAACTACATCTTCATCGCTTTCCAAACGTAAAATCTTGTCGATGTCTTCGAGATCAAAATTCCATATTGCACCAGGTAAGAGTTCGTCAATGTGAGGCTTAAGTTTCTTTAACTGAACTTTTGTTTTGACAGAAGTTTTGAATACAAAAATCATTTTTCTGATAGACTATTCAACAATTCTTCAAGATTTTCCAAAGTTGCAGTAAATCCTAATCTGAATCCATCCAACAATTTTTCCATACGATCAAACGATTCATTAAAATTACAATTGTCACTTTAGTAACTCCGTTTTCTTCACTGAAAGTATAATCCCATTCTGATCCCGGCAATTCCGGATTTTCATCTTTATCGGAAAAGCATTATGTAATTTAAAATTTGTTTTAGGACTAATGGATGTGTATTCCTGAATGGCCCATCGTTCCTGACCATCCGGACTTACCATGGCATAAAATCTTTTTCCACCAACTTCAAAATTCATATACTTTGTCTTCGCGACAAACGGTGCAGGCGCCGACCACTGATCAAGAATATCTTTTTTTGTAAATGCATCCCAAACTAAAGAAAGTTCAGCTGCAAATTCTCTCGTAATAAATACCGTTTTTGCTGTCTTGTCAACGGTAAAATCAAATAACAAATCGTTTTTCATTTTTTATTTTTTTTAATGGTTGATAATACTTTGTCGAGTTGAGTAAATTGTATTTCCCAGCTTTTCCTGAATTGTGATATCCAGTTATCAAACTCCTGCATTTTTCGGATTAAAGTGATAATAAATTTCTCTCCCCGAGTGTTCAGCTTTGATCAACTCACATTCTTGTAACACTTTAATATGTTTCGAAACTGCTTGCCGGCTCATATCGAATTTTTCAGCCATTGCATTTGGCGTTAATGCCTGAATAGCAATTAACGTTAAAATAGCTCTGCGCGTAGGATCGGCTATGGCTTGGAAAAGGTCTTGTTTCATTTCTATCAGGTTAAATATGCAACTTTCAGGTTGCAAATATATATGCAACTTTTGAGTTGCGCAAATTTATTTTAACTAATTTTTCCCTTTGAAAACCGCAATTTCTACCGCAAAAACTAAAAATAGCAATGTATTTTGTTTAATCCGGTTTACTGACCAAATATATTTGTACATCTCCTGCCCATTTTGTAATTTACTTTTCACTAACCCTAATACCCAACAGTTATGAAAAAACAAATTACTTTTATTATCGGAGCATTGCTGATTTTCACATCGCAATTGTTTTCACAGATCGATGTAAAAACAATCGATATGGCTAAAGTCAATCAGGCAAAGGTTGATGGCAAACTTAACGGATCTGAAAAGTATGTTAATTTTGATGCCCTGGGAAAAAGTCAAGCCAGGATTTCTCCAAATCTGACAATTCCAAATTCAGTGAACACTGCAAGCGGTTGCGCATGTTGGATCCCACGTGACTCAAGCTGGCAAGTTGCGCAGTTCGACGGATCAGGTGGTAGTGGTGGTCCCGGCTTACCTCCCGATTATAGAAATGATGACTGGTCAACAACACAGATCACTGTTCCATTTCCATTTTGCTTTTACGGACAGCAGGTAAATTTTATGTACATCAACAATAACGGAAATGTATCGATCAATAATCCATACGCAACATTCACAGCGAATTCGTTTCCTGATCCAACCTATACAATGATTGCACCTTTCTGGGCCGATGTAGATACACGTGGTGCTACAAGTGGAATTGTATATTATCAACTTACTCTTACGCATTTAATTGTTCAATGGGAAAATGTCGGTTATTTTAATTCACATGATGACCTTGGAAATACTTTTCAATTGATCATTACAGATGGTTTCGATCCATTATTACCTCCCGGATCAAACGTTTCATTTTGTTACCAGGACATGCAATGGACAACAGGTGATGCTTCACAAGGTGCAGGTGGATTTGGCGGAGTACCTGCAACAGTTGGTGTAAATAGTGGAAATGGAACTGACTATATTCAAATTGGTTTGTTTGATCAGGCAGGTTCGCAATACGACGGGCCATTTGCAAACAACGATGGTATAGATGCTCTCGATAATCAGTCATTCATTTTTAATGTTTGTCAAAGCGGAAGTAATGTTCCACCAATTTTGAATTCTTCACAGGCGTGTGATCCTTTGACCGTTTGTGAAGGTGATACTTTATTAATTGAAGGTTCATTCTTATCTCCTGAGCAAGGACAAATTACAACAGTCACTACATCAACTACGATGAGTGGTGTTACCGTTACTTCATTGCCCGGAAATACTTCTACATTTACTGTTCAGGTAGTTGGTCAGGCTTCTAACATTGGATTGAATCAACTGATGATCATTGCTACTGATGATGGAACACCGGCACAAGCATCGCAATTGCCAGTTGTTATTAATGTGACACCGGGAGCTGTACCACAAATTGCTACTACAAACGTAAGTTGCAATGGCGGACACAATGGTTCTGTTCACATGAACGTTGGCGGTACAGGTCCTTTTGAAATAATGTGGATGCCGGGAGAACGAACAACTCCTAATCTTACCCATCTTACAGCAGGAACATATAGTGTGAATGTGATCAGTCCAACTGGTTGCTCATCTTACCAATACATAACTATTACAGAACCTCCTGCATTAGCTGCGACAACAACATCAACAAATGCAGACTGTTCCGGACAACCGGGAAGTGCTGTTTGTACTGTTGCCGGTGGAACCGCTCCATATACTTATAGCTGGAATACGACTCCTGTTCAAAATACAAGTTCAATCACCAATCTTACAGCAGGAACTTATGTTGTAACAGTAAGAGATGCTAATAATTGTAACACCTCCAATTCAGTTGTAATTACAAGTACAGTCGGATTTACTGCCAGCATGAGCACAACAGCAGCAACATGTCAGGCGTCGGATGGTACTGCACGTGTCCAGATCACAGGTGGAAGCGGAAACTTCTCATATGTATGGATCCCTTCTGTGAGCACAGGTGCTAATGCTACCGGATTAACTGCAGGTGTTTATTCAGTTACAGTAACAGACAATGTTGACGGATGCCAGCAAACACTTTCAGGAACTGTAAGCAATACAGCAGGAATCGTTGCGAGTATAGTTTCATCAAGCAATGCAACTTGTCAGAATGGTGAAGATGGAAGTGCTACAGCAAGCGGTTCAGGTGGAACCCTACCGTATTCATACTTATGGATGCCGGGTGGTGCAACAACTGCAAGTGTAAACAACCTTTCACCGGGCACATACACAGTTGAAGTTTCTGACTATGTCGGATGTCCTGATTATGAAACAATCGTAATAGGTTTTGAATTCGCATCACCTGTAGTTGAGTTAGGCGCTGATACAACAATTTGCGCAGGATCTACTCTAACACTCGATGCAGGTTCAGGGTATCAATATCTCTGGTCAGATAACTCAACAAATCAAACACTAACCGTTTCTACTGACGGAGTTTACTCTGTGTTGATTACAGACGGAAATTCATGCGAAGCATTTGATGCCATTGTTATTACTACAACACCATGTAATCCGAACAGAAATACATCACAGCCAATCCGGAATGTTGGTATATATCCAAATCCTAGTACAGGTATGATCGATATCAATTTCGGAAATGAAACTCCGGGAGTTGTTGAAATAAACATTATTGATGCATTTGGAAAACGCATTTTGTATCACAGGAAAATCTGAAAGCAAATGACACTGCAAACTAAACCTGAAAGATCTTTCTTCAGGAATTTATTTTGTTAAAATATCATTTGGAAATGAAAGTCAGACGATTCGACTGATAAAAATGTAATAATACTTTTTCTCTGTAAAGAAGAGAATTAAACAAACGGGCTATTGTTGATAAGATCAATTATAGCCCGTTTTATTTTTCCATTAAGGACAAGCTGTGTTAAGTAATTTTTTTTTAACACAAGTATCTATGCAAAGAAAAACGTTGAGAACCCAAAGGGTTTTTAAACAGTCTTTTCAAGTACTACCTTGAATGCTGTAAACTTATAAACTCAACGCTATGAAAACAAATGTAGAAATGTTCTCTGAGGAAAGTCAATCAATTGTATGTTGGATTAGATGTACACAAAAATCAATGGTCAGTTTGTATGCGGACGGAGGAATTTGAACACAAAACCTTTACTCAGCCACCAAATCCTGAGATTTTGTACGATTACATCCAAAAGAATTTTCAAGTTATAAAGTTATATGTTCTTACGAAGCCGGTTTCTGCGGTTACTGGATCAGTGAACAGTTAAAATCGTATGGTTTTGAATGCTTGGTATTAAATGCAGTTGATATTCCCGGAAGCGATAAAGACACCCAAAGAAAAACCGATCGTGTTGATTGCAGGAAAATAGCCCGCGAATTAAGCAAAGGTGAAGTACAGGGAATCTTTCAACCAGACAGAGCACAACAAGGATTTCGAAACTTGTTTCGTCAGCGAAATAAATTAGTAAAACAATTGAGGGTTGTAAAAAACAATATTCGTTCTCTTCTTTTTTTAACGGGACTCAAATCGAAAAGGAATACGAGAATGGAAATTGGAGTCTTTCGTTTAGAAAATGGTTGCAAGCAATACCAATGGATACAAATACTAATCGCCTAAGTCTTGATTCCATGTTACGTCGATTGGACTTTTTGCAGCAAGAATATTTAGTAGTAGTAAAACAATTGTTATCCTACGTGCAAACTAATCACAAGGAGAATTATAAATTATTGAACACTATTCCCGGCATAGGCAAGATTGTTTCTATCGCTTTACTATGCGAAATAGGAGATGTCAATAGATTTAAGAGAGTAGATGAATTCTGTAGTTACATGGGATTAGTACCCAACATATATCAATCAGGAGACAAATTAAGAGTACGAGGACTAACCAAACGATGTCAATCAGTTCTACGTTCGTATATAATTGAAGCTGCCTGGACTGCAGTTAGAAAAGATCCCGAATTAATTGAGTATTACAAAGACATGTTGGAAAAAAAGTAACAGGGAAAATAATAGTAAAGTTGCAAGAAAATTATTGGTAAGAATCTATTATACATTAAAATTTAAGCGACCATATATTATAAATTACAATCAGATCAATCCAAAATAAAGTGACCGCAATTAGTGAACTGCAGCGCCTTCATGGAAGACTGCTCACACAAGTAGGCGGCCTTTATTATTACAATTAATAAATGCTTGCAGCTTCAAAACGATGACTGCTTATTGGAGTTTACCCAACTAGGTATGGATTGCTGATCTTATTAATTGCCAGAAAAACGCTTCACACGAGGCCTGGCCATGTTTTTTCCGGCAATTAACAAGACACCATCAAATAATAAATTTTTAAAATAATTTGGATAAATTCTTTCATTGGAGTGCACTAAAATTCGTCACAAGAACACAATATTATAATCGCCCTATTTTTGCACTTGTGCTGAAACCTTGGTGAACTCGAATGTCTGGTTTAAAATCTATCTCTTTTATTTCGAAAGATTTCATTTATTATAATTGGCTAAATTAAATATTTAGTCAGTCTGTAATAATTATTTTATTTGTTGCAATTATTTTATTGTCTTGTGTTAACTTAAAAATATACAAACCACTTGAAAGTTCATTTCTACTAAATACGATATTCTCTCCACTGATATTTTCAATTTGGGCCACAGTTTGGCCGAAACAATTTTCTACGGTTAGTCTTGCATTATATAAATGCTGGTCAGATATCAGAACAGTCCGAACAGAAAACGGATTAGGTGAAAATGCAACATTTATATTTCTGTTGTAAGAAGTTACATTAATATTCAAGTTACAAGTCGGACCTGACGTTGGATAAACTGCTGTATCATTTAAACTGTAACAAGTAAGTGAGTGTCCACACTCAAGTATAACTGAAATAGGTTCAACCAAGCCATTTGTACTGCCAATCCCTTCAATAAGAAATTGAGCTGTATTGTTTCCGGTCAGTGCATAACGTTTGAGATAGCCATGAGGAGTATTAATACTATCTATACCTGAAACATAAATATCACTTTGAGGGTTGTTATATGTGACAGGTAATGTATCACCTACTGAAAGATCAAAATCAAACAACAGATATTCATTTGTATCATTGAGTTGTCTCAGAAAAATCTGCTGTCCGCTTGATCGAATAAAAAAGGCGGGTAGTGTGTCAATGTACCAGAAGGAGCCTGAACAATCCGGAGGTGGCGCTGTCCACCAGTAATAATAGCCCTTGCCCTTTCTTATATACTTGTTTGTAAGTATATGAATTAATAAGAGTATCTCCATTTAAGTAATAATTCTTCGACTCTTCCCGTATACAAGGTGCAGGCACTGCGCAGGAACTTAGAATTTGCCATACAGGATTATTTTGGAAATATAGATTAGGCTGCGCCTTTGTATAAGTCAAAATGAGAAATAGTATAGTATTTATTAAAGCAAATTTCATCTAAACATTATCTAGGATTAAAACAAGCCTGCGAGCTTCGTAATTCGAAGATATAACTTTTATGGTTAACTCCAAGCGGTGTGTTGATTTCTCATTTTTACAATAATACCGCTTGTATTTCCTTTCGATACTCCGGATTATCAGTCATTCCATTGTGACCTTGACCATCAAGTGTGATCAATTTATCTTCGGGCTTAAATTCCTTTTCCAGTTTTAACGATGATCCGTAATATATCACCTCATCCTGATTTCCATGAAATATAACAATTGGCATTTTGCAATCTTTATAAACTCATTTGTTTTAAATTTATATTTTAAAATAAAGGTTGGAATAATTGGAAATGTATGCGACTTCAAGTCTGTTAAGTTATAATAAGGTGCCTGAAGAATCAGTAATTTAGGTTTATTAGTAGATGCTAAATAAGCAGCAAGCCCCGATCCTATTGAATAACCCAAAACTACAATCTTGTCTTCGCTATACTTTTTCTTCATTGCATCGTAAACTAATTGCAGGTCTGCGAAAAGTTGCTTTTGACTATTAATTGAACCATCGCTCTTGCCATACCCTCTATAGTCTAATATGAAAACATCGTAATTCAGATCTGTATAGGTCTTGGCGACACTACCCCAATTACCTAATGAACCTGCATTGCCATGGAGATAAAAAACTAAACCTTTAGAACTATCAGACTTAAATAATAAACCATTAAGCAGGACATTATCATTCGTTTTGATATTAATTTCTTCAAATTCCTGATCAAAACTAAACTGATATTCCTTGTTTAATTTTTGAGGAAAGAAAATCAGTTTTTCCTGAAAGAAAAATAAAATTCCACATACAACCAGATATAGAATTAAGAGAACATTAAGTGTTTTAAATAAAATTCTTTTCATCGCAAAATTAAAATTCGCTCCAATAATTTATTTTGTTTCGTTAACGCCATATTGTATTGCCTCTTTCAGAACTTCAATGTTAATATCCTTAAGCGTTTTGAATTTAATACAATACCCGGTAACACTTGCCTTGCCAAGATCTTTTCCATAAGTCTTAGACAAGTACGACTTATCCTCAAGGCCAAGTATGTAAACAGAGATCCCTGTTGTGTTGGCACTCAAACCAATTTGGTAAAACTCTTTGGTTTTTCCTCCGGCATATTTCATAGTTTGAAGCCCGTATCCAATATTGGGATTCGATACAATTTTATTCTCACTATTTTTCCCGTCCAGAAACCATAACTTACAAGCCGGCATCAATTTCAGAATGATTTGGTGTAATTCCTGCATATCGTTTTTCTTCGCTTCGGGTTGACTTGAGATATAGTCTTTGATTTGTTCTTTTATATTCATCTGATCACTTAATTAGCAATTTTTCTTGCACTAATTTTTGAAAACATTACTTTTCGAAAATGTAAGATAAATGTAATTCAAACTTCCCTTTCTTAGAATTAGTAGTACTTACAACTATATCGTAAAAGTATTTTTTACTCCTGCTTGCTGAATGATACTGTAGAACTATCAGATATTTTAGCAATGGTACACCAAATTTCAATCAGATGATTCGGTTCGCAAAGCCCATTAACCTTTACCTTCAATTCATAAAAATATTCATCAGCCTGCTTTGAATATTTTACTGAATGTGAGACCTCAGGAGGTTGACAACCACCAGAACTTGTAACCACTCCTAATAAAGTAAACGCAGAAAAATCAATACCTGAACGTCCACCAATTATCTTTCGAAATTCTTTCTCTGAATTAATTACATAATGCCAATCGCCATAGAGTCTTCCATGTCTAAGTTCAACTTGGTTACATGTAACTTCATTTAACGTATCATTTCCACCTATTGAAAATGAAAATTCGGAAATCGCTAACAAATTAATTAACAGGAGGAGTGTTTTCATTAATTTTCTTAAGTTCACTGGTTCTCCGCATCACTTTTGTTTCGGATCTTGAACTACTATTTTCGATCCATTTAAAAAATAATGTTTAAGTTTGAGCGGGCAAATTACAAAATAATATTTCAAGTTAGAGCTATAATTCAGAAAGCTACTTGAATCCTGCCTTTTCTGCAAAGAAAAGTTCATTTCATTTAAAACGAAAATTAAGTAGATAAATCAGAGATTATGGCGTCAGGATTTTTTGCATTATTAGATGATATTTCAGCATTGGTAAAAGTAAGCGCAGCCAGTCTGGATGATGTACCTACTCAGGTCGCCAAGACCACAGGAAAAGTTTCGGGCATTGTCATTGACGATACAGCGGTTACTCCAAAGTATGTAGTGGGCCTTGATCCATCCCGCGAACTTTCTATCATTTATAAAATTGCCAAAAAATCACTGATAAATAAATTACTTATTCTCAGCCCCGCTGCCTTTGTGCTTGGATACTTTGCGCCTTGGGCAATTACTCCTGTTCTAATGTTTAGTGGAGCATATTTATGTTTCGAAGGTTATGAAAAGGTACATTCTATGTTCAGTAGACATGATAATGCACATGTTAATATTGAAGAGATAAAAGCTATTACACCGGAGGAGCTGGAGAAAGAACGAGTTACAAGTGCTGTTCGTACGGATATTATCTTGTCAGCGGAAATCATGGCAATTGCATATAGCCAGGTTGTGGGCAGCCCTATATTAAACCAGATAGTGGTGATGTTGGCAGTAGCTGTTTTTATTACAATTGCAGTCTATGGACTTGTTGGCTTTATTGTAAAACTGGATGATATAGGAGTACACTTAGCTCAGGAAAAATATCACAGCTTTACCCGGAAATTCGGTCGTGGAATTGTAAAATCTATGCCGCATATCTTAAGTGTATTAAGCGTTGTCGGTACTGCTGCCATGCTTTGGGTAGGTGCAGAGATCATAGCGCATGGCATTCCATTTACAAATCATTTTACTTCACGATCTTGAAACCAAATTATCTGCAATGCCTGTTGTAGCCTGGTTTGCTAAGGCAGTTGCTTGTGCTATTGCCGGATTGATCTTAGGCTTTGTTGTGGAGAAAATTGTTTTACTTGTGAAGAAAGGTTTTAAAAGCAAAAGTAAAACCAATATTGAGGACTATCCTTTTCACACTTATGTCCCATGATCAATTGATCGCATCCTTTTTCTGTTAAGCGCAGTTTCGTTGCATACGTGATCTATTCCTATTATTCCACCACTACCTTTCCTTGCTTAATTTCACCTTCTTTTGACATCACCTGAATAAAATAAACTCCTGAGTATTGATTCAAATCAATCTCGGTTGTACAACAACTTATCTGATGTGAATAAATTATTTGCCCAAAGTGTATTGAATATCCTCCAATGTTTTAATTTCTGCATCACCACTATTAATGTAAAATATTCCTTTATTTGGATTTGGGTAAATGGATAAATACATTCCCTAATACAAATTTGAGTGCAAATTTGTTTCGAAAATGTTTTCAGGCTTGATACTACTCCTGGATTTGTTGAAATCCCATAGAGTTGTTGTATAGGGGGATTCGACAAATAATAAACACCTTCCTGGCTTATTGGAAACCTGGAAGTATCCCTACAATTAGAATTTCCAATAGAATCAGTTTTCACAAAAGTATATTTATGCTATCAGGTTGTACACCGTTTAAATAAGTATAACCAACAAGAGCATATCCCCCCCATCTTGTGACTGTATGATTGATGAAGATTTATCATTCCAAATATCACCGTATGTTTTAGCCATTCAAAATTTCCTACTGAATCGCTTTTTCTTATTAAGAATGCGTGGTTTGCACAAGCCAATCTGTTTTGTGCTTCCTGTAATAGCATACCCCCTGGATCTGACGTTTGATTACATCCTCACCTGCTTCCTAAAATGTATTACCGTAAGTTTTAAACCAAAGGGGATTTCCTGCACTGTCTGTTTTTAACAAAAATATCTTGATCTGCACCAAAGCATTGGGTAAAAAGGACCGGTAACAATAAATCCATTATCACTTGTATGCACCATTTTGTTGGCTATCATCGACATATTACCACCATTCGTGAAAAATCTTTTGCCCAAATAAAATTTCCATATTGGTCTAACTTAATAAGTGAGAAAAATATGACTGTGATGCCGATCGTAATATAATTAATCCACTATCACTACATTGGTAAATTGATTTTATCAAGGTTTGAAAGTAGGCGGGAGAAATTAAATACGACCAGATAATATTTCCAGATGAATTGTTCTGTAAATTGCAAGGACCTGTAAATTGTCTGGCAGTTCCTCCCAGTCAAATCCAATACTTATTTTTTGTATACAATATAACTCATCATATTCAACGGCAGTCTCCGATAAGTAGTTGTTTGCTTAACATTACCTAAAGAATCAGTTGTTATAAATATTCCGAATCTTGAATGACCTGTTCCAAAACCCAGGTACTACCAACAAGAGAAAATCCGCCATCCTGATTTGAAATCATATCATAAGGTATATCGCTGTTTACACCAAAGAAATCTTTAACCCATTTGATGCTCCCATCGCTAGCCATGTTCATTAAAAAGATATTTCCACCGGCACCAAAACCTTGAGTGACACCGGTTATGAAAAAGTCGCCGTTATTATTTTGAATGATTTTAGAAGCATAATCCACATAATGAGTACCATAGTTTTTTTGAAATGTCAACTGCGCAGTCAATTCTTTTGCTACGAATACCAAGAAAAATAGTATTAAGCGTGCCTTTTCTTCATAGAGTTAAAATATTGCCATAATGTATTTGCCACTCAACCAAAGGTGGAATTTAGGAAAACGATTGATTGTAAAACCTCAATAATTTTTTCCAAATTAATTGTCCTAAAATACAAGTATATCAATTTTTACTGAATTCCTGAACAATTTGCCCTAATTTTATAATGCGATTCCGAAACCATGATGCTTAATTTTCTCCCGCAGATCTCGCAGATTCCGTAGATTCATCGCAGATTTTTGTTGTCTTTGAGTGCCTTGTGAATTGTAAAAATCGGCGGGATCCTTGGGAAATAAACAGCGCTTAAAAATTTCCACAGATTTTCGCAGATAAAGGCGCAGATAAGGCGCAGATCGGTGATGGGTTTACAAAGACTTTACGCATATGATAAGTATTATTAATTAAAATCAGATTTTGTGATTTGCTTAGCTGATAAAATTATTGGCGCTTCTAACTAAAACTCTTTAATTACTTTCACAAGATCTGCGCCTATCGGATTTATCTGTGAGATCTGCGGGAAATTATTTTTTTTGAAAAATTTCCCGCAGATCTCCGATAGCTATTGACAAAAAGCGAAAAATGAGGAATCCGAACTACTACGGCATTACAATGTTTCACTGGTGTTTTAAAATTGATTTCTTGATTTTTACTTATAAAAGATGAAAGGATATTATTGTTTATGCGACCCTCTTCGGCGTCGGGCTCGTCAGGGCTTTTTCCTTTGCTAAATACATGACCTCTTCGAGGCTCTGCAATTTGTGAAGAAGGTTGCCAATTTGATAGTGGTTACTCTTCAAAAATGTTTTTGAAAAAAAAAATTAATTTGATTCGTTTAGAAGTAAAATAAGATCTG
>JADJSV010000013.1 GCA_016711505.1 Bacteroidota bacterium
GGCTTCTTCTTCCATCTCTTTTGTGTACGAACATTGCTGGTGGTGTTTTTTTTGGTAATTGGTAATGGTAATTGCAAGTGGGTAGCAGCACTACCACATTTTGATAATATATTCCTTTATTCAATGAGAAATGGATGTTGAAGCATGTAACAATACCTAACATTTACCCACTTCGCTACTATTTTCAATGCATACTGATTGCAAAATGAAAGTGCATTGCTTACTAACACCACCACTTCAAACTACCAAAAACACCTTCGTCCAGCTTGAATAGATTCAACTGTTGCCGACCAACAGAAGCCTTCTTTTGTATTCGCTCACCCGTTTTTCTGAAGAAGTTTGTTTTTCCTCGTAGGGAAATCATTTCCACGAAGTCAAACCGATTAGTGCTGTTGTAAATTTTATCACATCCAAGAGAAACAAGTAACGATCTGCAACGAATTCAATATACTGACACATCAGTTTAGCATTCATTCCGATCAATGAAACCGAACTGCATCCGTAACGAATTCATGTTCGTTTTCAACTGCATCGCGATTATAGCGCTGAACAGTTCTTTCGGCAGTTTATTTCAAGCATACCATAAAGTAAACAATGGAAATCGCAATGCATTCCTTCGTCGCGGCTGATGAATTCATTGTTGGTACAAAGACCTCGCATCAAACCACGTTTTTCAACCAGAAAATTGACCAGAAAGATCCTGAGAAGAAAAAATCTTCCACTGCTGCGAAAGCGATCAGACGTTCAGCAAAACTTCCGTTTTTTATCCAACGAAGCGCCCATTGTGCCTTTTTAGTAACATGGCACTGTATCTATTGCATGTAACAAATGTGTTCTTTCTGCAGAGTCTTAATATAAGTATCGATGAACAATGAATACATCTCAGAATGGATGTTTTCCATCATGATCTGGAAACCGAAAAACAACGGGCTTCCGGAAGTTGAACTCGTTCATGAAGTTAATTGCAAGGTTTTCATTCACAATTTCCATCGCTGGCAGCGAAAAAAGAAAGCACGTGTTTAATGAAATGGCGTTCATCGTTCGACAGTTTTTCCCAATCTTTTGATCAGCCTGTAAATCGATTTCTTCAGCAGTCCAGAAACTCTGAACTGACTTCTTATACATTTCCAGATCTTTGGTAGTTGATCGGGAAAAGCACAAAGCGATCCTTGTTTTCTTCTAATAATATTTCTTTCTTCATTTTTACTTTAAAAAAGCAGTTATTAAATTTTGTTAGTTCTAATTAGAGGTGACGATTCCTGCCTCTTTCTATCGGTTTTTTAAAATTTCCGCCGACCTGAAAGAGAAGTATTCTTTATCCTTTAAATTTCTTTGAATTATCGGTTTATTGACTCCCCGATCACTTGAACAAAATTCTTTTTTTTTAAAATCATACGCAAGCACATTCGTGTATATTTAATAAACAATTATGCACCCTGTATGTTTGTAAATCCGGATGTAAGCTCCAAAACCCTTATCAGACAAGCGTTTCAAGCGTTTGAACAGATTTTGTTTATAACTCGCACTTGCATTTTCATGTTTGGTATTGAGAACTCCAAAAGCAAAATTTTTTTGTTGATACTCAGAATAGATACAAAATGTGGATAAAAAACGAAAAAAGTGAGAAGAAATTTATAACTAAGCACTGCTTTTATTAATAAAAGATCACTTTCTTTTTATATTTGGATTGAATTGGATTGAAAATCACTTTTCAGTGACAAAAGGAGATTTAAAAGAGTATTAATTAGCTGAACCTAAATTAACCTATTACCTACTATACTATTCCTACTATGTTTAAGAAACTGAGTGCAGCATCATTCGTGATGCTTTTTTTTGCTATGCGGCTTTTGCCGGCGGAACTGCCAATCAAAATTCCGATAAGGAAGTTTACGGAAAAATTGTTGCCGATTATTTAAAGTTAAATCAATCGACATTAAATCTCACTGATGCAGATCTTGCAAACTGGTATTTGTCTGATCTCACTTTCAATCAGAAATACGGAACAACATATGCATATGTTCAGCAGACTGTAAATGGCGTGAAAATTTTCAACGCTGTTTCTTCTGTATGCATACGTAATGGAAAAGTGGTTTCATTTTGCAAAACGCATTTATCCAATGCTGCAGGAATTACAAATTCCATTCGCCTTTCGATTTCTCAACTTGATGGAATCCGAAAAGCTGCACAACATCTCAATCTTTCGTTTCAGGCTGATCCGAAAATGATCACCAACGATAAAACCACAAACAAATCAACTTTCACATCAGGTGGAATTTCAAGAGATGATATAAAAGTTGAACTGGTTTTACAACCGGTCAATAATCGCCTTCGTTTAACTTGGAATGTAAACATTCATGTTTTAGATGGAAGTCACTGGTGGAATGTTCGTATCGATGCATTGAATGGAAATTATATCGAGAAAAACGACTGGACAGTAAGTTGTGAATTTGGAGAAACACCTTCAGCAACATCATCACAAGTTTCAACTCAAGAGTTCCATTTCGGAATGCAGCAGCAACTACAACTTCTACATCACTGATTGGTTCATATCGTGTATTTCCATTTCCATTGGAAGGACCTTCTTTTGGTCCCATCCGTTTTATTGCCCGATCCTTCTGACGCAACAGCATCACCATTCGGATGGCATGATGTGAACGGTGTTGCAGGAGCAGAATATACGATCACACGTGGAAACAATGTTTATGCATACGATGACATAGCTGATCAGGATGCACCGGTACTTCACCAGATGGTACTGCTTCATTAGACTTCGATTTTCCTGCTAATCTTTTACAAGCTCCAAGTACATACACTGATGCATCGAACGTAAATTTATTTTATGTAAACAATATGCTTCACGATTACTTATATCATTATGGTTTCGATGAAGTTTCCGGAAATTTTCAGGCATTCAATTACTCAGGAAATGGTTTAGGAGGTGATCATGTTGATGCAGAAGCACAGGATGGCGGCGGAACAAATAATGCCAACTTCTCAACACCTGATGATGGTCAGAACGGTCGGATGCAAATGTATTTGTGGAGCGGTGTTGTGCAATCGACTCTTGTGATCAACAGTCCTGCCGGTATTGCAGGTTCATACAATGTAGTAGGCGCAGGATTCGGCCCTGCAATTTCTGTCCCGATTACTGACGACATAGTTCTGGTAGATGATGGAGCAGCTCCGAATACGGATGCATGTGAACCATTGGTAAATGGCTCAGCCATTTCAGGAAAAATTGCTTTACTCGACAGAGGTTCATGTAATTTCGTTGATAAAGTTTTGCAGGCTCAGAATGAAAATGCAGTTGCAGTAATCGTGATCAATAACGATCCAAGTTCACCTTTTTCAATGGGTGATAATGGAAGCGGAGCTACTGTTACAATTCCATCTGTAATGATCTCTCAGGCTGATGGAAATATTATCCGTTCAGCGCTGAGTGGTTCAACAGTGAATGGAACATTAAATCCTTCCCCTTCAAGTGCAGTTCAGATAGATGGATCCTTGACAATGGAATCGTAACTCATGAATATGGTCATGGAGTTTCTAACCGATTAACAGGAGGACCAAATAATTCTAATTGTCTTAGTAATGGAGAACAAGCAGGAGAAGGCTGGAGTGACTGGTTAGCATTAATGTTCACACAAAAAGATGGTGACGATGGTGCTGATGCGCGTGGTGTAGGAACATTTGCACTTGGAGAGCCTACGAATGGACCCGGAATAAGAAGATATCCTTATTCGACAGATATGTCAATCAATCCTGAAACGTATGGATTTCTGGCCGCAAGTTCAGAGGTACATAACGTTGGTGAAGTCTGGTGTACAGTTGTCTGGGACCTGAACTGGGCATTAGTTGATCAGGATGGATTTGATCCCGACTGGATCAACGGAACATCAGGTAACAACATTGCTATGGCTTTAGTCATGGAAGGAATGAAACTTCAGCCATGTGGTCCCGGCTTCTTAGACGGTCGTGATGCAATTCTTCAGGCCGATGATAATCTGTACGGAGGAATTCACAAATGCATGATCTGGGAAGTTTTTGCGCGCAGAGGAATGGGCTTCAATGCAAGTCAGGGTAGTGCAAACACTGCAGGCGATGAGACAGAAGATTTTCTATCCCTCCATTCTGTCAGATTCCAATTGCTCCGCCTGTTGCTGAATTTACAAGTGATGTAACAACTACATGTTTTGGAACAATCCGGTTTACTGATCAGTCAACAGATATACCTCAACAATGGTTGTGGGATTTTGGTGATGGACAAACTTCTATTCTTCAGAATCCAACTCATGTTTACACAAGTGCAGGAACATTTACGGTGATACTTACTGTAACAAATACTCTTGGTTCAGATGCAATAACGAAATCATCATACATTACTGTTACGATTGATCCTGCTCCTACTGTATCTGGTACAACTGCATTGTGTACAGCAGGAAGTACAACATTGACTGCAACGGTTGCATCCGGAAATCAGGCTGAATGGTATGACGCATCAAACAATCTTGTTTCAACTTCACTGGTATTTACAACGCCAATCTTAAATACAACAACTACTTATACAGTTCGCCAGGTTACACCTTCTGCATTGCAAAATGTCGGACCGGCAGGACCAACAATTGGCGCAGGAAGTTATCACAATACATCATTTGAAGGCAGAGAGCTCTTCACAACATTTGCACCGATGCGATTGAAATCAGTTTTTGTTGATGCAAGTGGTGCAACTGACAGAACATTTAATTTGTATAATTCTTCAGGCACACTACTTCAGTCGAGAACAATTAATGTTCCTGACGGACAAAGTCGTGTAACATTGAATTTTGATATTCAGTCACCGGGAAATTATGAATTGGGTGTTGTTGCAGGAAGTGTACTGTATAGAAATACGACCGGCGCTAGTTATCCTTATACAATTGGCGGATTGGTTTCGATTACTTTAAGTAATTCAACTACTAATCCTGCAAATTATTATTACTATTGTTACGACTGGGAAGTTCAGGAATTACCTTGTTCAAGTTCACCTGCAACAGTGAGTGTATTGGTTGGAAGTGCTGTCAGTGACTTTACATACGCAGCTTTAGGACTTGATGTGGCATTCACAAATGCTGCAATAGGAAATGTTATTGTTTATTCATGGGCATTTGGTGATGGTAATACTTCCAATGCAGCCAATCCGAATTATACGTATGCTGCAGAAGGAACATATACCGTTTCATTGCATATTGAAACTTCAGATGGATGTTCGGCAGATTATTCAGAAACGATCACGGTTACATCGATAGGAATTGATGAAACGAATGACGAATCTGTTATGATCAATTCGAAAAACAATTTACTCACTATAGAATTTGATCATCCGGCAAAAGACGCTACAATTAAAGTCGTAGATGCTTTAGGTCAGATCCTGATCAATGAAACATTCAACAAGGGCACAACATTCAACCGTACTTTGAATATTGCATCTTCCTATGTGATAGTTTCTGTTCATGAAGGTGAAAAAGTGTTAACGAAAAAAGTCCTTATAACACAGTAAATAAATTCATTTTCCGAATTTTAGCAGATCAAAAGGCCGTTCCCTCAGGAGCGGCCTTTTGATTTTAGCATTAAATCCTGAACAAAAAAGTTATTACCTTTATAAAAAATAATTTGTGACGAAAAACATTCTCCTCTTCGTAATTTCATTCGTGACTTTTTCTGCCTGCACGAATTCAAAAAATAAAAATATGGAAACTCAAGAATTGATTGTGAAACAAGATCCGCATTCCTATGCCTGGTCAAATGAATCTAAGGTGACTCATCTAAGTATGAACTTAGCTGTCGACTTTGAAAAAGATCCTGAAAGGGAAAGCCACACTGACAATTCAATCCGAAGCAGGAGCAAATAAGATTCATCTTGATACAAAAGATCTGAACATTGAGAAGATCACTCTGAATGATTCTGATACTCCTGCAAAATTTACCTTAGGAAACCAGGATCGGTTTTTAGGAAAAGAGTTGATCATTGAAATAGATTCAACGACGAAATTTATCACCATCAATTATTCTACATCTCCCGGAGCTGCAGCATTACAATGGTTGTCTCCACAACAAACGGCAGGAAAAAAACAGCCGTTTTTATTTACACAGTCACAGGCGATCTTAGCGCGTACATGGGTTCCGATACAAGACAGTCCGGGAATCAGGTTTACATACGAAGCAGTCATCCAGGTTCCGAAACAATTGATGGCAGCAATGAGTGCTGAGAATCCACAGCAGAAAAATGATTCGGGTATCTATCATTTTACAATGCCAAAACCTATTCCTGCATATTTACTGGCACTTGCTGTTGGCGACTTTCTTTTTAAGCCACTGGATGCTCGCACAGGAGTGTATGCTGAACAAGTTACGATCGATAAAGCCATTCATGAATTTGCAGATCTTCCGCAAATGGTGAATGTGGCTGAAAAACTTTACGGCGATTATGCCTGGGAAGATATGATCTGATCGTTCTCCCGCCATCATTTCCTTTCGGCGGTATGGAAAATCCAATGCTGACATTTGCTACACCTACAATTCTGGCAGGTGACAGATCACTTACTACACTTGTTGCACATGAACTTGCACACTCGTGGAGTGGAAATCTAGTTACAAATGCAACGTGGGATGATTTCTGGATGAATGAAGGATTTACAGTTTACTTTGAATTAAGGATCATGGAAGAATTGTATGGAAAAGATTTTTCTGACATGCAATGCTTACTGGGACTTGAAGATCTCAAAGCAACTATTGCCGAACTCGGTGATACAAGTGCAGATACACATTTAAAACTCAACCTGGCAGGAAGAGATCCTGATGATGGAATGAATGATATTGCCTATGAGAAAGGCCATTTTTTATTGCTACTGATTGAAAAAACTATCGGCAGAGACCGATTTGATGTTTTTCTTAAAAACTATTTTCACAGTCATGCATTTGGAACAATCACTACAGAACAATTTCTTAAAGAATATAATTCAGAACTGATAAAGGGAAATAGTGAGTTGGAGCAAAAAATTAATATCAATGAATGGGTATATAAACCCGGTCTGCCCAAAATTGCCCCATAGTTCATTCTGCCAAATTTGAAGCTGTAGCCAAAGAAGTTGAAGTATGGAAAAACAATGGAAAAGCGAAAAGAATTGAACACAAATGGCTATTCAACCTATGAATGGCTTAGATTTTTAGCATTACTTCCTGAAAAATTGTCATCAGCACAGATGAAAGATCTTGACGAGACTTTTCATTTTACAAAAACCAGGCAATTCAGAAATTCTGTTTGCATGGTTGGAAAAATGTATCTACAGCAATTACGAACCTGCTTTCCCAACCCTTAAAGTATTTCTCACCGATGTTGGCAGAAGAAAATTTGTAAAGCCATTATTTAGTGCGATGATCAAAACAGAAAGCGGAAGAAAAATGGCTGAAAATATTTACTCGTCTTCAAGAGAAAATTATCACACAATAACGCAAATGACAATTGATTCCCTTCTGGTAAAATAAAAGTTACATTAAAAAACAAATATGAAGAAAGTAAAAATACTGTTTGCATTTATTCTGATGTCAATGGTTGCAAGTGCACAAGACTACCAAACAGGATTAGGTTTCCGTTTAGGTGGGATTAATTCAGGAATAACTGTAAAACATTTTACAGGAAGCACATCAGCTTTGGAAGGTATAATTGGATTTGCAAGACATTCAATATCGATCACCGGCTTGTATGAAAAGCATCAATCTTTTCCAAATGCGCCGGGATTAAAATGGTTTTATGGATTGGGTGGCCACGTTGGTTTTTTTCAAGGTGATTACCGTTATGGTGATTTTCGCTACTATAAATATAAAGGCAACAAGGTGATAGTTTATGATGACAAGTATTATACAAGTTCTACCTATCTGGGTGTAGATTTTATTATAGGTCTGGAGTATAAATTCACGGAGCCCCGATCACACTCGGATTGGATGTGAAACCTCAAATTGACATTGTACCAGGATTCTACGGCTACTTTGATGGTGCCTTATCATTTCGTTTTACGCTCTGATACAATTTCAGATTATTATTGCGATTTCTTACATTTGAAGTATGTTACAAATTCGTAAATCTACAAGTGATGATTTAAAAGCAATTTTAGACATCTACAATGAGGCTGTTTTGAATACAACAGCAACTTTCGACACTGCTGCAAGAACATTTGAAAAGCAATTGGAATGGTATGAAAATCATAAAGCCAATCATCCGGTTTTTGTTGCTGAAGAAAACAATGTTGTTGTAGGCTGGGCTTCCTTAAGTCCATACAGTGATCGTTGCGCTTATGATACCACCGTTGAGGTCTCTGTATATTCATCCAGATCATGGGGGAAAAAAATCGGTTCAAGTTACTGGAAGTAATTACACTTGAAGGTCTGAAAGTAAAAAATCATACTGTGATTTCGAGAATAACGAGTGACAATTTATCCAGTATTCATATTCATGAAAAGATCGGATATCGTCATGTCGGTACACTAAAAGAAGTCGGTGTCAAATTCGGAAAATTACTTGATGTAGAGATCATGCAATATCTTTACAAATAAAAAGAATAAAAAAAGGGCGATAATTACATCGCCCTTTTTCTTAACAAATAAATTTTCTTAATTCCAGAATGGAGGAAGGAAATTATATGTTTTTCCATATTCCAGCATTTGTGTAATAAGGTCCTTTGGATATTCAACTTTCACATCAACGATACGGTCTCCTTCCATAACAGGAACCAATTTTGGTTGAATGAAACCTTGATAAGGCGCAATATTAAGCTTGTCATATCTTGCATGAACTTCAGTTAACAGAGGCTGATCAACGATCACACCATACGTTTCAACAAGTGCTTTTCCGCTTTTGAAATCACCTTCAGATTTTATTCTCTGGATCTCACGTAACAATTGTCCGAACAAAGTTCTGAGTTTTTGATAATCATTGATCACAAAATACGTTTTTCCATCCCGTGAAATTCTCTCGATTACTTTGTCCTTTTCACCTTGTTTAAGTGCCCATGCAGACACTAACTGACGATTCCGCATATGTGCTTGCTCAAGATTTTTACCGGGCTCTATTCTTTGTAATTGAGTCATCAGTCCGTTCAGAATATAATTATCATACTGAGCCTTTCCAACTTCCATCGAAGGACTTACTCCCATGTCAACTAATTTCTGGTCCATTGTATAATACAATCCGACTAAATCTGCTCTTGCTTCTTCTAACACACCTGCATAATTTTTCAGTGTGATGTCAGTAGTTCCTACTCCCCGATTGATCTTTCCTGAAGCATGCCCAATTACTTCGTGGAGGTCGGTATGAAGTTCACCACCAATTGCAGCATATTTTCTGATTCTCTCTTTCACTTCCTCTGATGAACCGAATTCATCGATCATTGGTGATTTTGATTTATAGAAATTATACGATTCCACAATATTACTCAATGAAACAGATTTCGATCCATGCTCTTCACGGATCCATTCATTGTTTGGCAGATTAATTCCTATTGGAGTCGATGGTGCAGCATCACCACATTCGGAAATGACTGTAATTACTTTTGCACTTATTCCTGTTACATTTTTCTTTTTATGTTCGTCCATGATCGGAGAATTATCTTCGAACCATTGTGCTTCATGCGACACAGCTGCTATTCGTTTTGTAGCTTCAAAATCTTTCATTGAAACTACCGACTCAAATGCTGCCTTCTTTTGCAAAGCATCCTGATAAACTTCAATAAAACCATTCACGGCATCAACAGTTGAGATAGTATCGCCCACCCATGAAATGCTGTAATTATCAAATGCAACCGGATCTCCTGTCTGATAGAATGCGATCAGGTTATCGATTGTTTTTTTCTGTTGTTCATTTTCAGCAACCGTACTTGCCTTTTGCAACCAGTAAATTATTTTTTCAATTGCCGGGCCATACATTCCTCCCAGCTTATAAACTTGTTCAACAATTTTACCATTCACTTTAGTCATTTTAGAATTGAATCCGATCTGGGAACGATTTGTTGGATCCGCTTCTTTCATCTTTGTATAAAAGTCTTCTACCTCTTTCTGATTTACACCTTCATAAAAGTTGTTGCTACTTCCGACAATTACATCTTTTGCTGAAAGGTCCACGTCTTTTGCATCATAAGTGAGATCAAAAAAGATTGGATTCATCCGCGTAAGAAATTCATCAACAGTTTTTCCGTTGAGAGGTAATTTCGACTGATCACTATTTTTGACCAGATTGGAAAAATATTCAAAGCTGCATGCCGGAATAAATTTGTCTGCCGAATAATGATGATGATTTCCATTAGCAAAGAAAAATCTGTTACAGTATTCAACAAAGCTATTCCAGTCAGGACCACTTTTTTCGCCGGTATATGTTTCCAGAATTGTTTCAAGTGTTTTTCTCTGAGCGATCCCGTACCGGTATTTCTGATCATAGAAAATATCGCGGCCTGCTAATCCTGCCTGAGTAAAGTAATATGCAAGTTGCTTTTGTTTCAACGACAACTTATCGAAGTCATGGATCTTATATCGCAACACCTGGATATCTGCAAATCGATCTGCAATGTAATCGAATGTAGTATCTTCCATTTGTGCTGTACCGGATTCAGGAGATTTTTTTCCTGAATTACAGGCAGCCAGAGCAAGTAATGAACCTGCAAGAATCAATTTTGTTATTTTCATCGTGATCATTATTTCTTAATTCCGTATTTTGTTTTATAAGTTTGATTCAACTGTTTTTGGAAATTGTCAACGCTTATTTCGCGGCCATTGATAAAAGCACTTTCAACGTGATTGCTTTTCATATCCAATACATCTCCCGAGCTGATAATAAGTGTTGCGTCTTTTCCCGTCTCCAAAGATCCGGTTGTTGTACTAATGCCTAAGATCTTAGCTGCATTCAGTGTAATGCTCATCAAGGCTTCTTCTTTCGTCAGGCCGTATGCAGCGGATGTTCCTGCGTTGAATGCAAGATTTCTTCCTTGCCAGGAGCCATCCATACTTATTGTATAATTTATTCCGGCTTTAGATAATATAGCAGGTAGTTTATATTGAAGATCTACATCATCATCTTCTCTTGGAGGTAAAGAATGGGTTCTTCCTAATATAATAGCGACATTTTTAGATTTCAATAAATCGGTTATCCGGTATGCATCTCCGCCACCTACAATTACAAGACGAATTCCGAATTTATCTGCCATGCTGATTGCGCTAACCATTTCTTTCACATAATCACAATGAACATAAAGAGATTTTGTTCCATTGAATAAACCGCGCATAGATTCAAATTTCAAATTCTGATCCGTCGTTACTTTTGAATCTGCTCCTAATGCAGCTGCAGGAGTTGAAACTGATGTTAATGAATACGCTTTTGCTTCATCGAAATACAATTGAAGATCATTAAGCTGTCGTTGGATCTTCGTGCGTTGCGCCTCTTCAGGTTCTGCATTACCACCTTTGAAAATATACATCCGTGGCCAGTTGAGATGAATTCCTTCATCAGTCTTATATGCTGCATCTTCCCAGTTCCACGCGTCTAACTGAACCACGCTCGACTGTCCGCTGATCGTTCCACCGGAAGGAACGATCTGTGCTAACAGAACTCCGTTCGATCTTACGGTCGGAATAATCCTTGAATCCGAATTGTAAGCAATAAGACTTCTTACATTGGGATTCATGTCTCCTACTTCAAAATTATCTGCCGTGGAGCGAACCATATCGATCTCTGTCAGACCAAGAGTTGAATTACATTCAATCAATCCCGGATAAATATGCTTGCCTTGTGCATCTATCACTTTATCAAATTTCGATTTATCTAACCGGATTACAGTTGCATCTGCTACCAATGTCAGCTTTCCATTTTCAAATCCCTATTGCAGAATTCTCTATCACATTTCCATTGCCAATATGAGCAACGCCATTCATGATAAGAATTCTCTGTGACTGAGCAGGAACCGGATCCGGTCGCTGTGCATTGACTGCAAGAGAAATTACTGTCAGATATATGTATAAATATTTTTTCATCTTGTTGCGTTCTTTAGGATCAATGAGGCATTGATATTTCGTGATCATTACAATGTTTTAACTCCAGTGCCTTAAATGCGGGTTTTGAGTCGCCTCGCCTTTGTTCTTTGCATCTGTCATCTTCTTCATTAATCTTGCTTTTTCCGACACGATCTCTTTGCGTAAGATCTCATCTTGCTTTATGTCGAAATATTTAATTCCATCAACGTAAGTCTGAATTGGTTTTGCATAGACCGAAAGTGGATTCTCATTCCACACAACAACATCGCCATCTTTGCCGGCTTTCAAACTTCCTGTGCGGTCATCAATGTGC
The DNA here is from genome assembly GCA_016711505.1 of Bacteroidota bacterium. Taxonomy (NCBI): domain Bacteria; kingdom Pseudomonadati; phylum Bacteroidota; species Bacteroidota bacterium. The sequence goes on from JADJSV010000013.1 coordinate 12,362, forward strand.
AACATCTTCGCAGGATTGAGTGTAACAAATTTAAACGCTTCTTCTTCACTTACTCCACCATACATTACTGCTTTCGCTGCTTCCTGATTCAATCGACGAGCCATTTCGGCATCATCGGAATTGTATGATACGTTCAATCCAACATTATGCATGATCGGACCATTGTATGGTATTGCTTCATACACTTCAAATTTATAAGCCCACCAGTCACTGAAAGTTGAAGCCCCACTTACACCATGAGCTTTCATTTTATCTGCTACTTTATACCCTTCGAGAATATGAGTGAACGTATTTACTTTAAATCCGAATGAATCTGCAACATGCATAAGCATATTGATCTCGCTCTGAACATAACTGTGACAGGTAATAAATCGTTTGCCTTTCATTATTTCAACCAATGCATCCAGTTCAAGATCCCGGCGAACAGGAATTGAATTTGTTACCGGCAGGTTTTTATTCGACGCAGAATTCAAATTCATTTTTTGCATTGTAAACACTTGCTTTAGTAAAAAGTCAAGATAAACCTGCTCAACACCCATTCTTGTCTGTGGAAAACTTACGACTTGTTTCTCGCCCCAATTACTTTGCTTTACGTTTTTTCACCTAAAGCGAATTTGATAAATCCCGGTGCGCCTTCGAATTTCATTTTCTCCGGACTTTGCCCCCAACGCAATTTTATCAGTTGAGTTTGTCCCCCTATTGCATTTGCACTTCCATGTAATAAATGCGATGTAGTAACACCACCGGCCAGCTGTCTGTAGATCTGAATATCATCAGCATCAACAACATCACCAATTCGAACTTCAGCAGTAGAAGATTGTGTTCCTTCATTTGCTGCATCAGAAACTGCAATATGTGAGTGTTCATCAATGATGCCGGGAGTTACGTGCATGTTTGTACCATCAGTAACTTCGCATCCAGCAGGAGCTGCAAAATTTTTTCCAACCTGCTTGATCTTTCCGTTTTCAATCAAAACATCAGTGTTTTAAAATCCTTCTTGTTCATTTGTCCAGACAGTTGCATTCTTTATCAAATATGTTTTAGCCTGTGGTAATTGTTTCCAGCCATAGGCCATATTCGGAAAGTAAACCGGAGCTCTAACAGTATCTTTTTTTGCTGTATCGTTTTTTGATACCGGAGCAATAAAAGCCGAATCAAATTTCATTTTCCATTTGCCCCAATCGGCAGAAGGCAATAATACATTTCCACTCCAGATGGCACCTATAGTTTCTCCGGTAAGCCGGTAAATGCCCTTAGGCTCTGTCTTTTTCAATTCAACCTGCATGGTTACTGTCTGGCCTTGTCTGGAAAAAGATATTTTCGTGGAAGTCGTGTCTTCATAGACAAATGCTTCCGGAGTATTTACTTCGCCACCAATTTTAATCCGTAAAGGTTTGATGTTATCAATCGACAAAGAATAATTTCCACGGACATCTTTGAAAGAAGGATCAACGATCTGATATCTTTTCCATTGATCCAGTTCTCAAAGATCTGATTGTCTTTATTTGTCAGATTCGTAGAAGTAATAATAAAATTTGCAAGCATAGAATTCTTCAAACTTCCGATCTGATCATCAATTTTTAAGAATTGAGCAGGAGAATAAGTTAATGCTTTAATTGCATCTTCTTCCGTCAGTCCGTTCTCAATAGCCTTACGCAGATTTTTCCAGAAGTCAGATTTATTTTTCAGATCAGAAAGAGTAATTGCAAAAGGAATTTTTTTGCCGGCAATAACACCTGCATTTGCTGGAGCAAGTTCCCAGGCTTTCATCTGACGCAATGAAACATTGACAGCTTCATATGGATCAGAGAAATCATAGCCTTCAGGAAAATTTAATGGAATGATAAGAGCACTTCCGGTATTCCTGATCTCTTCGATTCGTTCGTATTCATCACCACTTCCTTTGATTATATAATCAATTCCAAACTCTGTTCGATCCTGTCTGCCCGCAATGCATTTTGTTTATCACTGACTTCAAAAGATCTGAGGTAAGTTTTTGTTCTTGTTAAAAGCATCAAGAGAAATATTGAATTCTTCCTTGTACCCCCCTGAACTATACCATTCAGCATCAAGATAAGTCTGACGAATGAGAGCCATGGAGCCCATCAGTGATGATGGATAATCCTGTGTCGAACTTCCTTTATTAAATGAGAAATTTGATGCAACGATCCCGAAGAATCATTTCGTTTTCGCGTTCATCTCCTAAGAGAACAAATGTTGATGTTCCTCTGACTACTCCATCACGAAGTACACTCATCACTGAACCAAAACCAAGTTTGCGTAATTCCTCGGCCTTTTTAGAATCTGCATTAAATGTCCGGAAAGCATCATACTCTGCACGTACGGCCTGATTCCAGTTATATGCACCTTTCGTATTTGAAATATATTGCGGCGAACGGTCAATGTCAGGAGTTCGTTTTACTTCCCGTCATTCCATAATCGCTGAAGATATCGATCAGTCCCGGATAAATATGTTTTCCACTTAAATCAAAGACAACAGCATTTGAAGGGACAGGAATTCCGGTTCCCGAATTTAGAATCTTTCCATCCTGAATTAACAATGTTGCTCCAGAGACAGAAGTTTTATAATCTATATGCAATACAGTATTTTTAAAAGCATAGATCGTATGCCAGGGATCAGTTGTTCCATTGACAGGAAAAGTTTCTGAGCGAAGTTTTGCTCTGTGAACACCAGCAAGATCAGGAGCGTAATAATTCTTCTCATATAGATTATTTAAGGAGTGAAAGATAATATTTTTAGGAATTGGCATACTCATTTTCACAATGAAATGAGACAGGATATTAAAATTTAACTACCTTTAACTATCTGATTTTAAAGAATAACCATAAATATCTAATAATTGCACTCTGATTGCATGTAAGCTCCATTAAAACACCATTTAAAGTCACGACTAGTGCAAATAGACATATTATTTGCTAATGGATAAACTTTGTAAGTCAATTCCTTTACTTAGTATTTGAAGCTTGATGGTAGAGGAGTCAACGTACAAAATTAAATTGAGCAGTATTTAAAAAATATTTACATTACACATCTTAAATCTCTATAATTTTATCCATGTCTATGAAAAATACTTCCTTGCATTTTATAGTAATTTTACTTTGGTTACAAATTCTTTTTCGCAAACGAATATTGAAGGTGTCGAAGAAATTGATTCAAAGAATATTGGATTTATTCAATATAATAAGAATCCTATTGGATATTATATCTTCTATAAAGATTCAAAAGTCGACAAATCGAATGAAATAAATAAACTTAAAATGTATGATTTGAATTTCAAGGAAACCAAGACCATTGAAATTCAAACTCCGAAAGGAAGCACACTCAGCGAAATTGCCTTCAACTCAAAAACTTTTTTGCTGAATTTTGGCACAGCGGGTAAAAAATTCTTTTTAGGTTACGACCTCAACGGAAATAAAACCGGAGAATTTTATTTTTGATGATCTTTCTTTGGTAAACCAGGCAGCTTTTAATGCTCACTTCAGAAAGATCTGTCGCCACAATATTTCCTTTAGGAGAAGAGGGATTTGTTAAATATTCCGCACAGTCGAATTTGAAAATGGGAATGGGGATGGGAATGGGGATGGGAATGGGAATGGGAATGGGAATGGGTGGAAAAAATAAGAATTTTTATTTTACATTAAAAGGATATTCAAATTCCCTCAAAGAAATATTTACTTACGACGCTTCAGGTGATGCAGAAATAATTTCGGGCGAGGTAAATTTTTCTAATGAAAAATTCATTGGAGTGACCGTAACCAAATCAGGAAAAGGTGTAAAAGGGAAGCAGGAGGTCAACTTCATTCTGCTGAATTCAAAAACAGGAAAACTGATCTTTGAAACTTCAATTTCTGATAAAGAAGATTATCAGGGTGTAATTAATGCAAGCTACAATTCTGATGAGAATGGTTTTATGCTGGTGGGAGAATATGTAGATAAAGAAAATGAAGTTAGCATGGCAAAATTACAGGACTTGTATTTACTTCCCTTAATGCAGATGGTAAAATTATTCAGAGAAAGAAGCTGGCATATAGTACTGAGCTTTCAAAGATAAAATCAATTTTGGGTGAAGAAAAAGGCGGAGTCTATTTTCATAATTTCACTTTAAACGAAGGAAGATGGACCGGAATTGGAGAATTATATACCAAATCATCTAGCACTGTCATTTCCAAAGAATTAATTGTATTGGAATTCGATAATAAATTTGATTTGATTTCAGTGGAATCATTCAAAAAGGAAGGAACAAAGACTAAAACAATTGGAGGATCCACAACCACATCAGAGTTAGTTGCACTTAGTGCTTTCGATTTTAGATATCTTCAACAAAGCAACGAGGGCAATTCTTATACAATTGTTTATCGCACTATGGTAGAAGAAAATAATAAGGTTGTAAAAAATCAAATAAATATTGGATCAATCTATTACAACGGTTCTGTTTTTAAAACAAGTAAGAAATTGCATATGGGCCAAGGTGAAATTCTGCAACTCACTCCGGGTGAAGAGGGGAATACAGTCGTATGGGATTACCTGAAGAAAGAAAAGGTTGTTCGGCTTACGTCTGTACAGTCATCGGAATAATCAAGGCCTCTTTCTGATATTCATTTCCAACACTTGTATTAAATTATTCATTAATCTTTATAATTCTCTTACTAAGATATTCATCTCTCTTTCTTAAATCCAAAAAATAAATCCCGGCCTTAGAATCGGAGAGGTTCAGTTCATGTATTTTTGGGCTAATGTTATTAGTTTTAAAGACAACGCTTCCGAAAATATCCTTTATAACAATCGAATAAAAAAATTAACATCTTCATTCATGGAAATTGTCAAACTTTTCCTGAAAAAGGATTTGGATATACTTTCAACGTTGAATTAAACTTTTCATATGAATCGGTCGACGTACACAAATTACAAAACTGTAAGTAAGAAATTGTTGTATCCGAATTTCTGAGATTTTCAAAATCAATTCCCGACTGACAATTTTGTTTAAGTACAGCATCAAGCCAGAGAGAAAGGTAGGTCAACACTTTTTGTTGTTGAGACTTCACGGAGTAATTGCCTTTGGTGAAGAGGGGAACTGGTGGCTTCACCTAAACTGCAATTAAAATTTGAATCACCCATCAAACAATGGCTGGCAACATTTATTGTTATCGGGTTTTAAAGGAGATTGAATTGCATTCTAATCAAGAATTGATTCCGTTGCAACAGGGTAATGCAATCATTTTACCCTGCTATCAATAGTGCGGAATAGTTAGTAAAGAAGCTGCAGTTACAACGGAAGGTTTGTTTCAGCAACTGCAAAGTTTGCGTGCTGTAATACCTGAATAAAATTGAGTAGATAAAAACTTGGCCACCACCCATGGAATGTCCCGCGACGCAAGTAGCATCAACAACACGATTGAAAAACAGATCCACTGCTAACCAGCTGAAGTTGCTGAGTTGAATTTGCTCAACCAATAAACACAATATCCTTTCAGAAATCAGATGTGAAGGGCAAAACCTGATTCCGTTGTTGGAAGTGCCATGATGTATCCCTTCCAAGACCAATGAATCGTAATGAATAGGAGCTTATAGACATTACAAAACCATGTCCGAACACAAGAACAGGAAAATGAATAGTATCCGAAACTACTGAAACATTTGTTCCGGAACATCAGCAAGGTCAACCGGAAGATGTCATGTAGTCGATCACGGTTCTTGTACTGTCAAAAAAACGTTTCTGCCCGATGGCCCATTGATATATTGTGACCGTGAACATCACTTGCCAGATTATTATTATCAAAAGCGTAAATAGTTTTTCATATGATTAAGTAACAATTTGGGAGTTTTGAAAGTTTTCCCAACACGACAATTGTATCTAATATTCTCCCATTACAAGCATTTTCGAGGAATGAAACTGCAATTCACTAATAGATTCCAAATTGGATTAGTTTTCCTATTTTTACCACAAACTACACCTAATGGACTCAAATTTACTTGCCCGGATTCACGGAATTTCTGTGATGCTTTTTTTGCTGACATATGTGATCAAGAGTTATTTCTTTTTACGAGTAAAGATCTGCTGGCGAACTACGGTAAAAAACAGAAAGGTTCTGAAAATGATCGTCAGCACACTTTCTTGTGACAGCAGGAATCTGGCTGTTTAGCATTATAGGGTGGAGTTAAGACATTGTATATCATTAAACTTGTTTTTTGCATTTCTAAGTATTCCGATTGCAATTGTTGCATTCGAAACAAAACAAAGGCCTGGCTTTACTTTCACTAGTATTGATCGTAGGACTTATGGAATGGCAAGCAGGAAAAAAATAAACCGTTTATCCGGCAAAAAGTTGCACTGTCCGGAAATGCGACGGCAGAGAAATAGTAAGGTGCAAGGTGTATTTTGAAAATTGCGCCTTTTACTCATGGAGCTGATGGAAAAAAACCATACCATGGAGCTAAAGATCTTACGATCTCTCCTTCGCTTACGATGACATTGTACAAATGGTTGTTAAGGAAGCAAAGGAAAGATGCCCGGATATACTGCTGTTAACTCTCAGTGATGATGAAGTTGCTGCTGTATCGAAATTTGTACAAAACTTAAAGGCACCGATGGGTCCACAAGAATAATTATGAAAGAAACGGCCGGTACTTGTAAGGTTGATCAATAAAAATCAGAATGAAAAAGAAAAATTAGTGAATATTTTGGATGGGCTGGCATTTCTTGCAGGGCAGGAGCTGAAACATTAAAACGTTTTACTCAAACTTGAGCATCCGGATTCAGAACATTTATCGGTAGGCAGTAAACTTGAGCAGATCCGTGTTTTCATGGTAGAGAATGATATTAGAAACTTGCAATCTTTGATGATGAGTTAAGTGGTTCACAGATCAGGAATATTGAAAGGTACTTGACTGCGAGTTCTTGACAGAAACAATCGATCCGTGATATTTTTGCAAATCGCGCACGAACAGACAGGCAAGCGCAAGTAAATTAACGCAATATCAGTATTTACTACCACGACTTACACGTATGTGGACTCACTTAGAGAAACAACGTGGTGGAATTGGTATGCGGGGTCCGGGTGAATCGGAGATTGAAACTGATCGACGGGTCATTAAGGATAAACTTTCTAAATTAAAACTCAAGCTAAAAGAATTCGAGAAGCAAAGTCGGGCCCTAGAGAAAGTAAAGAGGTGAAATGGTTCGTGTTGCTTTGGTAGAGATACCAACGTAGGCAAGTCCATTGAGCTTTGGCAAGTTAGAGGCAAGTCTTTACAGAAGATAAATTATTGCAACGCTTGTACTACAGTACGCAAGATCGTTTACGACAGAATCCCATTTTTACTTTTCCGGACACCGTTGGTTTCTCATTCAATAAACTTCCGCATGGTCGATCGAATCATTTGAGTCGACGCTCAGGTAAGTTCGCGAAGCTGATATACTTTTACATGTTGTCGATGTTTCACATCCGCAATTTGAAGATCGGATCGATGTTGTGAATCAAACTTTAGTAGACATTAAAGCAAGTGATAAAAGTTGTTCTGGTTTTAAACAAGATCGATGCATACAAATGGAGTTGAAAAAGAAGAAGATGATCTTTACTCCGAGTACGAGAAAATGTTTCTTTAGAAGAATTGAAACGTAGCTGGATGAGCCGGATTGATTTGAATTGTATTTTATTCTGCAGCTAAAAAAACTAACATTGAAGAGGTGAGAGAAAAGGAATGCTAAAAAGTTAAGGCTGTACATTACAAGAGAGGTATCCGAATGCAATACAGTGAA
>JADJSV010000014.1 GCA_016711505.1 Bacteroidota bacterium
CCTCTGACTGCACTTGAGCCGTTACAATTCACACCTCTTACTTGCAAAGATCCTTGCGTGAATCCCGCTGCTACTGTTAATTGAATTGTATTTGTTCCGATTCCACTGGTGATTGACAAGCCTGATCCGGTTACAACCCAGTTGTAACTTAAAGCATTCGCAGAAGTTGTTGAGTAGTATAAACTCCCGGACCACTGCAACCGCAAGTCCTGTGATCACTGCAGGTTGTGAAAGATATGTTGTGATCACGGTACATTCTGGCAACTCGACATACTTGTTCCACATGCATTGTTTGCAGCAACACAAATAAATCCACCATTGAATGAATTTGTAAATGCAACGGTGATTGAATTTGTTGTTGAAGACCCCGTTACCTCTGTAGGAAGAGTCCATGTATAACTTGTCGCTCCGGAACAGCCGAAACTGAATAAACAATTCCTGATGTATTACGACATGCACCTTGTGCTCCACTGATTGCACCCGGTGTTCCAATCGATCCGCCTGATCCGGAAACTGTAACAGTCGCTGAACCTGTACATCCATTCGCATCTGTGAATGTCACTGAATATGGTCCGGCCACAAGTGCTGTTGCTGTTGATAATGTCTGACCATTCGACCATAGATAAGTATAGCTTCCTGTTCCCCCGCTTACAACTACCGATGCTGTTCCATCAGCAATTGAACAACCAGATGCAGCAGTGCTTGATGTTACGCCTTCAACTTTTGCTGGCTGCGTAAGTGTTACTGATGAAGAAGATGTACATCCATTTGCATCTGTTACCGAATAGGAAATTGTTCCTGCACCTTGATTGAATGTTCCTGTTCCTGAATAAGGTGCTGTTCCACCTGTGGCGGATACATTCACATTAGTAGTTGCACCGAAACACAAAATAGTTCCACTTGCAACTGCACTTGCGTTCAATGCAGTTGGTTCTGTTATTGTAACTGTTGTTGATGCTGAACATCCATGTGCATCAGTCATAATGGAATGACCACGTACCTGCAGCACGTGTGAACGTACCTGTTCCTGAATATGGCGCTGTTCCGCCAGTTGCAGAAACGGTAACTGTTGATGTGCCGCCGTTACAAAGTATCGGTGTAGCTGATGATGATGCTACTACTGCAGTTGGTTCAGTAATAGTTATTGTTGTTGACGCTGAACAATTATTTGCATCTGTTACTGTGAACGAATAAGTTCCTGCACTTCTTGCAAATGTTCCTGTTCCGGAATATGGTGCTGTTCCACCTGTAGCAGATACAGTAACTGTTGCCGAACCTCCGCTACATACTATTGCAGATGATGATGACGATGCAATTACCGGTGTTGTTTCTGTTACAACAACAGAAGCTGTCGCTGTACAATTATTTGCATCCGTCACTGCTACAATATATGTTCCGCTGCTTGATGCTGTAATGCTTTGTGATGTTGCACCTGTGTTCCATAAATATGAAACCCCTGCTGATGAATTCAACACTACACTTCCACCATCGCAGAATGTTGTCGGTCCTGCAGGTGAAATAGATGCAGTACAACCACTGCAATTTGTTACCTGAAGTGATTGCGATATAAAATTATTACATCCGTTTCCATCTGAATAAGAATAGGTAATTTCAAATGTTCCCACTCCTGATACTCCCGGATCAAACATTCCGCCGCTTACTCCTGTTCCGGAATAACTTCCACCTGCAGGCGATCCTCCGGTCAATGCAAATGCTCCGTTCGTATTACATACGGAAGAAAATGGTGCCAGCGAAACTGCCGGAAGTGGATTCATTATTACAGTAGTTGATGACGATGTTGCAGAACATCCGTTAGCATTTGTCACTCTTACAGTATATGATCCGCTTGCTATTGCTGATATGGCTTGTGTTGTTGCTCCTGTATTCCACAAATATGTTGTGCCTGAAGTTGAGGTTAATGTAACACTTCCACCCTGGCAGAATGTTGTTGGTCCACCGGCTGAAATTACCGGTGTTGCAGGTAAAAGGATTTACTGTAACTATTGTGCCTGCAGATGATGAAGTGCATCCATTTGCATTTGTAATGATCACAGAGTATGTCCCTGAAGAGTTCACTGATATCGATTGCAATGTTGATCCGGTACTCCACAAATAAGATGTTGCAGGAGTTGATGTAAGAGTAACACTTCCGCCCTGACAAAATGTTGTCGATGTTCCTGCTGAAATTGTTGGAATAGCAGGAAGTGGGTTCACTGTGACTGTTGTTTCAGATGAAACAATGCTTTCACAGCCTGCTGCATTGAATGTTGTTACAGAATAATTTCCTGCTGATGATACAACAATGCTTTGTGTTGTTGCTCCTGTGCTCCATAAATAAGAAGCGGCAGCGGATGAACTTAATGTTACACTTCCACCCTACACAAAATATTTGTCGTGCTTTGTGGAGTAATTGTCAGGTTACGGAGATGAAAAAGTAATGTCAGATGAAACATTATTACAAATTCCTGAAGCGCCAAATGAATAAGATCGTGCATAATATGTTCCCAGTCCCAGAGAACTGAAAGTTATTGTACCATTCGTTGTTTGCGGTGAGCCTGATGGTAATCCATCTTTATAACAACTGAACTGTATAGGAGCTAGTCCGCCGCTAATGTCGTATGTGATCGTTCCATTGCAACCTGCTTCCTGTGCTGAAGAAGTTATATCTACTGTATTTGGGCACAGTTCCTGGTATGTTGCATTTAATCTGTATGCACCAAAGGTTCCGAACCCGGATCGATCAATAAGTAATAAACTCCAACAGAAAGTCCTGATAAACTGAATGTATTTGTTGCAGCATGAGCCGTTCCTGATAGAATTGGTGCTGCATTTGTGTCTGAATATAATCTGTAATTGATATATGGATAATCTGTATTGAAATGATTTTGTTCAAGGTCGAGATGCAGATCCATTGTTCCTGCTCCATCGTATCCGATCTTCCACCAATCGTATGTGTCTGTATTCAGATTATAATAAAATGCAATGTGTCCACCTGTATTTGTATTAGCCGGCAAAAGCGTTCCCTGTAAGGCAGAAGAATTATTTCGGAACTTCTGCAAGAAATGTCATTAGCTCAAATGAATTTGAAAGAGTATAAGATGTAAATTCTATATCATAAAAAGTTTTTATGCCAATATAATAAGTACCCGCTGCAAGATCATTTTTTGAAAAAGAAACAGACGAAGTCGTATAACTTCCGGCAAGATATGTTGTGCCGTTGTTGTCATATAGTACTGCATAAACATTAGCTCCGTTCTGAGATGTAATTGTATATGTCAGTTTTCCATCAACAGGCAAAACTATTTTGTGGTAATCCGCTGTATCACGACTTTGATTTATGAAATAACCGATATGTCCAGTAACTGTAGAATTAATTACAATTGTATTTGCTGATGCGGCATCACTGTTAGGTTCGCTATCGTTTGTGAGCGGACTTGGAGTAAATACATTGCTGATCGTATAAGAGCAAACTCCGTGTCATAAAACGCGTAGAACTTTAAATAAAAAGTTCCTGCCGCCAATCCGTTTTTAGAATAAGTATTAGTTGTTGTTGTATAAGAACCTGCGAGAAATGATATACCATTTCCATCATACAACATTGCATGCACATTCTGACCATTTGCTACTGCTAATGTCCATTCAAGTTTGCCGTCTGAAGGCAACGTTACCTTAAGCCAATCTGTTGTATCAACAGTTCCATTGTATCGATATCCTATGTGCCCTGTAGTGCTTCCGTTCAAAGGAAGAGTCCCTGCATTTGCAAAAACATTATTTGAACCGACATCAACGGGCTGGACAGGAACCACAAGATTATTCGTAAGCGAATATGAACTGAAACCATCTACATAGAATGTCTGAACAAGAATATAGTACGTTCCCGGTGCAAGACCATCCTTTGAGTAATTCATTACCGTAGTTGTATAGCTTCCGGCAAGTAAAGTCACGGCGTCCCCATCAAATAACTGCGCATAAGTATTTTGTCCGTTATCAACAGTAAGTGTAACATTTAATCGTCCATCAGCATTCACATTCACAGCCCACCAGTCGTAATTATCACGTGTACCATTATATCTATAACCAATCTGGCCTACCACTGAACCGTTAAGTGGAAAAGATGTTGCAGTTGCTGCGGTTTCATTGGGTTCCGGATCGGTTGAATAGGTAGGTGCTGTAAAAGTGTTGGACAATGTATAAGGAACGAATTGATTATCGTAAAAAGTATGTAAGCGTAGATAATAAGTACCTGCAGCCAAACCATTCGCTGTTTGTGTAAGAGTATTTGATGTAAAATTCCCCGTTATTAATGTTACACCATCACCGTTGATCAAATCTGCAAAAATAAGATTTCCGTTCTGACTCGAAATTGTCCAGGAAAGCTGACCGCTAACTGTTGTTGTTATTGTATACCAATCAAAGTGTCTTTCTCATTATTGAAATAATAATGACAATGACCTGTTGTTGTTGAATTCAATGGAAAGTATTTGCTGTTGCGAATGTGCCGTTAGGCTCTGCATCATTAGCAACCGGTGCAGGAGTAAATGATGGCGTAAGTGTATAATTTGAAATTTCACAGGATAATAATTAACCATCCTTATGTAATAAGTTCCCTTTGCTATACCTGAAGCTGTACCCGATGAACTTCCATTCGTATAGTTGCTGAAAAGAACAACCGTACCAAGTGTGTCGTAGATCTGACAATAAAGGTGAAAACCATTCGATTGCCAGTTAACCGTCAAAGCCCCATCTTCCGGAATGCTTACACGCCACCAATCTTCTTCATGACCGAGACCGGCAGAACCGTCAGCAGTATTCCCTAAAGTGATTGCTAGTGATTGATTCCATATACCATTTGGTTCAACCTCCGTTTGGGCATTTGCATTATTAAATTTTAATAAGCAAAGCATACAAAGTAAAAATATCTTTTTCATGAGATGTGTGTTTATCCGACAAAGGTCAAGACCTCCAAACATCGCGGCAATACTCAGTTTGTAGTAAGGGGGGAGTACTTAGTTTGTAGTAGTACTTCCCCTTTTTTACAATTAAAAGTTCATTCATTGATTTTTTAAACACTAGGCTCACTAAGTTTTTGGCACAAAAGGCACAAGTTTCAATATGTGTTCTTGAGACAGTTTTCTTGAACCCTTGGTGTTTATTTTTAAACATACGAGTTCAGTAAGGTCTTATCCTAAGTAAATCTATAACCCCAAACTTCAAACACAATGGCGCTCCCGGCGTATAATGCAACTCCTCCACACTCTCTGTTTCATTTTTCAAACGACTCTCTGTTGCAAACTGTGCTTCATTCCATTCAGCATTCAATAAATTTTCTACAGACAAACTGAATTTTGCTTTTTTATATTTATAGGCACATGACAGATCCAATAATGTATAACCTTTTGCAATGATGCTGTTATCTTCATTCGCAGGCGGTCAAAGATATGACGATAGCGAACTGATGATTCGAAAAATTTTCCTGTGTAAGTTAATCCACCACTTGATGTCAGTGTTGGTGCAAGCGGAATGTAAAAATCCTGGCTTAACTCTTTGCCAAATTGTTTTTCAATAAACCGCCCGCGACTGATGTTCAGATCTGCATCTGCCAGCAAGTTTTTTGACAGCTGATATCGTGCACTGATGTCAATACCTGATCTCCTGGATGGACCTTTCGATTCTGTTGTGCCATCATCTCCGACATACACAAGTTCGTTCGACATATCCATCCACCAGAAAGCAGCGCTTAACACCAGACGCTTTGATAAGGTCATAACGGTACCAATCTCCGCTGCATCTGCCACCGGCAAAGTATGATTCAATTTATCCTGCACAACCGACCTTGCATCATTACTATGAAAGCCTCGACCGGAATTGATGAAGATCTGAAGTTTGTCATTCGGGGTAAAAATAAAATTCCACTTCGGGTTAATGCCCGACTGATAATTTGTTCCTGAATAATTTGTATGCAAAGAATCCGTAGGCAATTGATCCGCTACATCGAAAACAAAATAATCAAGACCAATGGTAAGTTTGTTATTCATCTTTCCAAGCTTATGAAAAAATGAATACCGTGTATTTAATCCCTGAACACTTCTGTTATCATCTTGTTCGATTTCGTCTCCATTGATCGGGTCTTCGAGATAGAATGTAAAGTTGGAAAATAAACGAAAGCGATATTTAAATGAATACATCTGGGTTTCAAATTCACCATTAGATGTTCTTTGAACGTATGACAGATTGAAATTTGTCCGCGAAGTATTACCACCTTCAGAATCATCGATGCTTCCGAAACGGGAAAGTCGTCCGGCCAAAACTTCGCGATCCGGAATTTGTCCCGAAGCATTCCACGAAGAACTGAAAGTTGATAATGATAGTTTCAGACTTGAATGATCATTCAGTTGAAAAATTGTTTTCGAAAAAAGATTCACTCTGGTGAAATCCTGCGGAGCATCAAAGTAACCGCGGTTATTCAGAACATCTGCTGCTAAATAAGTTTTTACGTTTTCCGAATTAAAAGGTGCTTTGAACATAGCAAGAACTCTTGGCACTGAAACATTTCCAATCTCCGGAATAAATGTTTGTTCAAGTTTGATCAGATTATTTTCTAAGGTGTCTTTAGTAGAAAAACTAACCGCTGCGCCCGTGGCAAAATTTCCATACTGCGGTGAATAGGGTCCTTTGAAAACGTCCATCTCCCCTACTGTTTCAGGAATCAGAAAATGCAGATCCATATAACCTTGTCCGTGTCCATGACTAACCATGTTCACCGGAATGCCATCTACATATGAAGCCACATCCGTTCCGTGATCACAGTCGAATCCACGGATGAAGATCTGTTCAGCCTTTCCACCACCTGCATGTTGTGCGATGAATAATCCAGGGACAAGTCTCAACATGTCCTGAGCCGAATTCTTCGGTCTGTTTTCAAAATCTATCGCCGATAAATGTTTCGAAGAAGCCGCACTCACCGGACGTTCAGCTGCGACGGAAACAGTAGGCAAACTAATCGATTTGATAATCATTCTTGTATCAATGATTGTCGATTGGTCTTTAATGATAGTCACTGTTCTGGTAAATGATTCATAGCCGAATTTTGAAAACGTTACATCATACGTAGCTTCATTCAGATTTTGAATATCAAACCTGCCCTTTGCATCTGTATGAGTATGAATTTCTGTATCGTCAATTTTTATCAGAACATCGGCAATTGGCTCTTCAGATATTGAGTCTTTCAATTGACCTGTCAATTCCTGAGCTGAACCATTCATGATTGTGTTAAGGATAATGAACAAAATTATGTACAATTTTTCATGGGGATCTTATTAAATTCGGGGATTATACTTTTTAAAATAATTGATAAGTTTTGGTTCAGCTAAAACTCTCATAGCCTTGCTACCGGCAATGGCTTGAGTTACTAAAACTGAAAATTGTTTCTGAAAATGTTTATCTATAGCTGTAAGAAGCCGTGAGAAGAATTCACTTTTTAACCAAATGAATCTGATACTACGTTAATTATTGAACACCGTTCAACAACAAGTATCCCGCAACTTTAAACATTAAACAATTTTCGCCAATCGAAAAACCAGCTATTTAATTAGAATTTAGGTGGCGGAATTAAAAGTCCAAGAAATCCTTCCAACGTATCCAGCGTTTTAAAGTGATTAAAAACAATTTTAGCTGACAAGAAAATTTTGATCATCGCAGAACCTTCGTCAATACAGGCAAAAACAACATTGGAGGTGACCAATGATTCCGGGAGTGGTTTTGATTGCTTGTTTTTTTCATGCTGACGGGCAATGTCGTTTAGTGCAAAAAGTATATTCGTGCGTGGCGGTAAATTATTGAGTTTGCTATTCATTGCAATTTCGGATTGCTTCTGAACAAAATAGTTGATCATCGTCGGCAATACACCACCAACGACGATCAACATCTGACTCACTAAAAGAATAATTGCAATTGATTTACGCATGATATTAATACACCTGAAATAAATACGGGATTTATCGCTTCCCGGATTTCGTGAAATGAGGTGTTTTTTTGAAAATTGTGGGAAAGGGGGAATTAAATTCAAAAATCAAAAATTAAACGTTTTTCGGGGTGTTTTCAAACACAATCCGGATTGCTATCGTCTAGGCATCAACTTAAAATAAAAATAATTGAATAGTATTTCATTCTGTTGACATGAGATTATTAATAAAAGGTTTTTTTGCAAATTAGCCTCTATTGCCGACAGCAAAAGCTTAATGTTATTTGATTAATGCGAATGATGTATTCGCTATTAATTTATAGATGATTAGGCCCGTTAGGGCCATAATCCTGGTAACTCGTGGACTCCAAGAGCGCCCCTTTAGGGGCGTACTCTTTAAACACACAACTTTTTTCGGCATCGGAAAAAAACAATTGTACATCAGACATAGGCTGAATCACTAGATGCCGGAACTTTATGCGGTTGAATTAATGGACACATGCTTTGTGTTTAAAGAGTGCGCCCCTAAAGGGGCTCCTATGTAAAGCAGTCATCTAGTTCCAAAACAAAATTATATTTTTATTTAATTAAATCATAATTTATTATTAGGTGTGTTGAAATGTGAAAAACTAGGCGCAGGATTGCGCGATCGAAAGTTTTACACATTTCAATGCACCATTCTTATTACAATCATTTCGCTCAGTCTCCTATGTGTAGTCCGACTATTTTTATATCCGGCCGGCTACCAGCACCCGTATGGTTTGAATGATTATAAAATAGCTACCTGCTTAGCGGTGTGACTCAGTACAGTTGTTCTGATCACCAGCCCCGTTTTGTAGTCTATTCTTATTTTGTTTTGAGCTTCATGATGATTTAGTTTTTAAAAGCAGCTACAGGCTTGCCTTTGTAACTTCCTTTTTTGGAGGAATTACCTGCGGTGTTTTGTAGTCTGCTTTTATTTCTTTTGAATAGTTTTTTTGATAAGGTGTTTCCTTTTTTATTACTGACAACATTCTGTTTAGTAATTTTCTTGCAATTTTTATGATGATACTCTTTGGATTCTTGCCTTGGTGTTTTCGATAATAGGTTTGCATTTCAGGATCCAAACGCAGGGCTACCCAAGCACTTTCTATGATATAACTCCTCAGAAGATCTCTGCATCTTGGAGTTACTCCAAAAACATTCTCAGTCATCCCGGAATTTCGAATATTTGGAACCAACCCTACGAAAGATGCAAATTGTGTTTCTTTTTATTGAATCGCCTCAGATCTCCTACTTCAGCAAGAACAACCGATGATAAATATCCCCCAACCCCAGGAATACTTTTTAATAAATAATAATCCTTCTTGTGATTTTTTCTGCAATAGGATCGTAGTTGATTGGCCAATTCTAAATATTCCTGATAAATTACTTTCAATAATCGAATCTTACTCTCCATACATAATTTTCCTACCGGTTCCTGCCATGGAATATTTTCAATCCATTCTATAAATGCTTTGGACCAATTTGGATTGTCGAACTCTTTTGGTATTTCAATTCCATGATAAAGTAATAACGCTTTGATGCTACATTTTATCTTGCGGAGTTGCCGAGTAGTTTCTGCTCGTTGCCGTACTAAACTTTTCAAATAATCTTGTTTTGATCCGGAATATAGATTCCTCGCAAATGACCGGACTGAAGTTGCTTTGCTAAGTTCCGACAATCGAGCACATCGGTTTTCTGGTGACTTTGTTTGTCAGTTCTAGGCACATCAGCCGGATTGACGACCAAAACATTCCATCCCAGATTTAAAAAATACCGGGAAGCCGTAAAACCGCAGCAGCCCGCTTCATAAACCAATGACACTTCATGCTCCGGAAAATTAGTTTGAACGTAATGATAAAGAACGTCATTGCTGGAAGGAATTGTAATTGTTTTGTGATCTGATATATCTGTCCGAAGATGTACAGACCAACTTTTTTTGTGAATGTCCATGCCAATGTATAGCTTTGGAAGAACAGTAGGTTGTGTTGCCATATCTTATCGTATTTGGGTAGACAATTTATTAATTAATTTGTACTACATTATTTTAGATGGAACACGACTTACTGCTTTTACATGGGTGCTTGACTGTCTCGTGCATTCTAGTATTACCGAAAGTACGGCCCTAACGGGCCTGCCACTTCTTAATACATATCCATATTATGAATTCTTGAGTTTAACTTAATGACACTGTGCAAAGCTGACTGCAATGAAGTAGGCGACATCTCTATTAATTTCAATAGATATTAATATAATTAAGTTGACGCTTTTTCGATAGCTATCGGTACAAATTATTCAGGCTTCACTTGTGCCCTTGTGCTGACTTTTAGTGATCTTAGTGTTGAGTTTTTTTACCGGGCATTTATCCGTATCTTCGCACTATCAATGAAAAAGTCATTCTTAATTTTTTTCTTGCTGTTTTCCGGATTGCTTTTCGCAAACGGAAAAACTACGTCTGTAAATTCATTGCAAAAAGATGCTATAGTTAAAAACACCGACGACTTTTCAACGACTGCGGGAATAGTTTCCAATTTTCTTTCTGTATTCGAAGAAGGAATTATTCAACCGGGAACGGGAATTGTCCATTCCACTTTTAATCCTGTACGGACTGTTAATATTGGTTCATGTAATTCATCTGTCACAACACAGAATAAAATCAACAGGCAAATTAGTTTTCAATTTCTTATCACACCGGATGCTGATGTAAAACCTTCAACGGATCTACATGTTTTTCTGCGGGTGCTTCTTATCTGAGATTTTTCCCTTTTCCCTTTATTAATAAATCTGCTTTATCCGTTGCAAAGTTCGCTTGTAATGAATTTAGCTATTTCACTTATTTCAAAAATAAATATTTATGGAAAATAATATCGACCATCTGAATGATGGTGAAAAAAATCCGGATTCGGAATGGTATTCTTGTGGGTTGGAATTGTAATTGTAGCACTTGTTGCTTTAAAATTACTTGTCTTCCCTGATTCAAAATAGTTTTTTCAGGAGGTTTGATTCAAGCCGCATGGAGAGTGTGCGGCTTGTTTTTAACTTAATGTCCATCAAAATAACATTTAAAATCTATCGCTTGGTTTTAAACCTGACTGAGCTTTCTTTTGAATTCTCTTTCCTGCTGCTTGAATATCAGGCAAATTTAATTTACCTTTTTCCAATTCAATCTCTCCTTTTGCAAATTCAATTTGTCAATAAAATCAATGAACTCAATTTACTTTAGAGTCCAAAATTTGATTATTAATCAATTGATTGAAAAAATCAGAGAAAAATATAAGAAACTTTTCTCTCTTTAAAATATCTGACACGTCCGTAATATTCCGATCTAGGCTAAAAAATTATAAATAATCTTAGACACTCTGTCAAATTCTGCCGGTTTAATTGCATTTTCTGTTGTGCTTCTTTTATTGCCATTTTAAATTTCCTCCATTGTTACCAACGTATAATCGTTCTCCTTTGTTACTGCTAAGATATTAAATCTTGTATTGGGAAGAAATAAAATTTCGAATTCATTTTGCGAATCAATGCCATATTTGCTAATTTCTTCGATTTCCTTGCCCGTTTTTGACACTATTCTGAACATTACATTTCCGCTAAATTGTATTGCAATTGAACGCATTTACTTGTAGAAATAAACGGGTACTCAATAATTTCCTATTGTTTTCAAGGCTTTTATACTTTTGTGCAATTCACTTTCTGTTAAGAAAACACCACGATAAACTAGACCTTCATAATTTGGTAGTTTCTCTAATGCTTGAGCCAATAATAAACCAAATTGGGTTTCGTTCTTGCCTTTTTCTTTCTCAACTCTGTATTAACTTGGTCAAAACCATCATCGGAATATTTATATATTAACGCTTTTTCATACTTGTTAAGTTCGGAAACTCTTGAATTTCGCGCACTTCTTTCTATCTCCTTAATTCAGCAGAAAGATTTTTTCAACATAAGTTTTTCGGTCGTATCAATCTTAAAGCCAAAATTTTTCACAATTATAATTAATAATTTTAGTGCTTCAATACAAAAATATTAATGTAACTCATTCACATGAATCGCCTTCAGATTTTTTATCAATATAAAGTTCCAAACGGAACTATACAGGCAATCAAAACCTTCATCGTTGTTCCCATGAATTTCCATTTCTGTTCAACACCAACCTGTAGAGCGTTAAAGACAAATAACCAAAAACAACGCTCCATGTACCGGACCGATTGATTTACCAGACTATGGTCAACCATCCAGTATTTCATCGGAACAGCAATAAGTACAAGAAGCAAAAGCGAAGTCCCTTCAGGAAACCAAGTAATCTGAGGCGTCCGACTGATGAGTTGAAATATTTTTTTCATATATTATTCAATTATGATTAACAATATTTTAATGACGTCTCTTTGAAATTAACTGCCCCTATTTCAAAAAACCATCTTCACCCCAACAAAATAATGATCACTCCAAATGTCCGTTTCAATTGTTCCGGTGAAAGGGAAATTGCAATCTCACTTCGAAAAACTACCGATCCACAAAACTCAGACAAAGTATTCCCGCAACTTTGAAATCAACCGCTCCCGTTTTAGATAATTATACACCGCCATAAATCCAATCGGTGGAAGCATCATCGCCAATCTAGCGTTCCCTGTGCTGCATGTTGTGTCATCCCTAAAAAATAAACCAGACACCCGGAACAACGATCAGTCCGCCCCCAATTCCAATAAAGCCACTGAAAATCCCCGCACATACTCCTACGATCAGAATGATGATTACTGTTTCCATTTTTTTTCGGTTTGTACTGTTAAGTGTGTCCATGACTTTATTAAATTAAATGTTCTAAGTTTACAGGTTTGCAGGTTGCGAACCTGCAAACCTGTAAACCTGATAACCTGCAAACGATTTTACCGAGACAGTTCGCCTGCCAAATTATTTGTCAGCTGTTTTTTAATGTCTTTCAATTTCGGATAACGGGCAAAGAAGAAACATCATCTTCGTAATAGCCGCCCTCCGTTTGTCATATCGCCACCGGATACAACTCCAATATTTTTCAATCCTATTCCTGTTTCATTCTTGGTCTGATTGACCATTCCACCGCACCGAGAAATATTCAAAACATTTCCACTTTAATTAATCGCTCAACACTGTCAAGAAACTTTTTGTCGATGGCGATTACCGCTGCCAAAATGTTTCCAGAACAATTCCACGCAAATTTTTTATGTTTCCAGACAATGCATCAATTACTTGGCGATAAACCCGGGAAAAGTTTCAACACTAAAACATGTTCATTGAATCCACGGTTTATTTGAATTTCTTTTTGGGTTTTGGTAAGATCTATTCGTTCATCAAAAACCATTTCCCAACTCCCCGCTTCCGCCAACACAGGAAAATTCAAAGACTGAAAAGCATCAAACTTACTTGATGTAAATTTCTCCGCTCTGTTGCCCCTGAACAACTGACTGTTAAAATAAATGCAAACTTCAGGAACTAGTTTTTTTGATGCAGCTATTTCTATTGCTGTAATGAGATTTCTTTTTGCATCTGTACGAATCACGCTCCACGGTAATTGCGAGCCGGTAAGTATAACCAGGACTTGACAAAATTCCAACGCCTATAACTTAATGCCGAAGCTGTGTACGCTATCGTATCTCCTCCCATGCAGAATCACAAATCAATCGTATTGCCGATACTTTTTCAATGATCGTTGCCAGTTCCCCAGAAATCCGGTTTGCACATCAGACGAATCAATC
>JADJSV010000015.1 GCA_016711505.1 Bacteroidota bacterium
ACACAAGTAGAACCATTTAAAATTAAAGATGATGCATTCCGGTATGTTCAGGAAATAGCTTTCGATATCAATTTTGAATACAATAGACAAAATGTTACAGTTAAAAGGAAAAGTTGAGAGAAACGTTTTTACGCCAGTCACACTTGATTTTCAATTCAAATTATCTTGAACATTTACCTACTCAGAGTAAACGTATTTTACGAGACAATAAAGCCAATTCCTATATTCCATTTCTCAATACGATATTACAAGTAACTAAAACCGGAATAACACTAATAAGTTATTTCGAATTAAAAGACACATGTATTTGGGAAAATCATATCATAAAAAGTGATTTTATATTAAACAACAACTTTGAAACATGCCATTTTAATATATTCTTAAAGAATGTCACCAACCATGATCCAGAAAGGTACAAATCAATAATTTCAACAATAGGGTACCTGTTGCACAATTATCAGTCGCCAAAAAATGCTCAGGCAGTAATTTTCTATGATGAGACGATAACCGATTTTGAAAATCCTCAAGGAGGTACAGGCAAGGGTTTATTTGTGCAAGGTCTAAAGCAAATTAGAAATGTAACGATTGATGGAAAAAAATGAATTTAGATGATAGATTCCGATGGCAGGACATTGACGACCAAACTCAAATTATGGTAATTGATGATCCAAAACCTTCACTTGATTTCAGCTCATTTCACTCGTGCCTTACTACCGGAGGGAGCATTGAAAAAAAGAACCAGCCTCAATTTTCGATAAAACCAGAGGATTCACCTAAAATGCACTACTAACTCCATAGTAAAAGGTGAAGGATCTACGAACAAACGTAGACAACACATTATCGAATTTTCTAACTACTATCAAAAATTCATTATTAATGGTTTAGAGGAGCCCATTATTCAAGAGCACGGGTGTTTGTTTTTGATAAAGAGGATTGGTTAGAGGAAGAATGGAATATGTTTTATAATTTAATGATATCTGGACTGACCCTATACTTTCAAATTGGATTACACTCTTATGAATTAAAAAATGTAGATCAAAACAAATTAATTCAATCTACAAACAATGATTTCAATGAATGGTCGGTAAACCAAAATTTTGAATTAAATAAGCAATACTTGACGACTGAACTATACAATGATTTTCAATCAATCTATTATGGCGACAACAAGGAGTTCCAACAAAGAAAATTTACAAATTGGTTGAAAAAATATGCCCTATCAAAAAATTGGAAATTGACAATTAAGCGTTCTAATGGAAATTCAATATTTATTTTTAATAGCCTTTAAGTCTCTTAGTGTCTATAACTAAAAGTGTATCTATAAATTATCAATACACACTCCCCTTTCCAATGCAAATCAAGAGACTTAAAGACTTCTTAATAAAATAGTAAATAAAAAAAATCCTTGTTCCTTTAAAAGTTAAGATTCTGTTATGAATATGAATAGAAATGTTTCGGTATTTTTTCTAAAGAGAATTATAGTCGAAGTTTATAATTTTGAATTCCGGAGCCTTTATTTCATTATAGCTAAAAGAATATCGCATTTCTTCAGGAAAAACAGGAAAACGGACTCTAAAGTAATCACCAATTGCAGTCTCCATTCCATTCCCTTCACCATCTAATAATAAATAATCATTTCCAGGGATAAAACTTTCAGTCAGGAATTGCGCAGACAACACTGCAACAAGTCCACAAATTGAATCAATAAGATTGCTCAGATTTGCTTTTGCGAATTCAATATTTCGCTGATGCTTGACTTTATTATAAGATTTATACCATTCTAACCCTTTTCCAATTGCCCAATTTGCAAAAGGCTTTCGAGTACCACATTGACCTTCCCATATTGGCAATGCAACTTCATACTCTGATAACAGATGTGACACATTGACCTTTTTATAATCATCCATATTCAAGTCTGTTGCCTTATTATACCCATTCTCCATTAAAATCGCATTTAAATTAGCTTCAACTTCAATACAGCATCGGATAAATAGTTCGTGAATCCTGTATGAAAAACATAGTTGATTCAGGTCAGTTGGCTCGACAAAATCAAATAAATTCTGCAAATCCTTTTGAAGAATAAATAATGGCCTAACAAAGTGTTGAGGATTCTGGCATAATCCAGATGTAACAAGTAGGCAGATTTACCATCATTAGCATAAAGTACCATCTGCAAATTGTCTTACAGTTCTCTTAAAAGGAAATTTAATGGCCATTCAATTACTTTTGTGCTTTCAATTGAAGAATGATCTGTTTTTACATAGTATGCCGACTAACAAATGAAAACCTTTGGCTAATCGAGTATTGTTTGTGACAGATATTTGGAATTGATTTATTCAATTTGTCTGATTTTTTATAATCTGCTATGGTTTCACAATTTTCCCAGTCAATTTTTCTTTCTCAGTAAAAATTGTAATCAAATAAAGACCTGATGCAAAATCATTCATCGGTAGATCACGCGAGAAGTAACCATTTGTAGCGATGCTTCCTTCAGAATAAACCATTCGACCTGAAATATCCATTACAATTAATTTCAGTTGCGAACCTTTTAATCCGTTTGCATTGATAAATGCGGTTTGCCATGCATGGTGATAAAAAACACTGAGAGATGAAGTTTTTTGTGATAATGTTTCATCTATAGAAGTAACTGTATCGCATATGCTGTTTGTAATTGGTCCTAAGGCATAATCAGGGTTATTTGGAAATTGGGAATAGCTCCTTTTCCCTCCCAGATAAAAAGAGTATGGCTGAAAATTACAACTTGAACCAATTGAATCCGGCGATTGAATTACTCCGACATTCATGTTTATATTATTATACATACTATCAGCATACGGAAAATAATTCTGAACTCCATTGTAATAAATATTGGCTACATAAATTCTTTTGTCTGGTCCGAGTTTTAACATGCCCGCTTCGTAAACTGAAGGTGGATAAGTATAAATATGTATTGTATCTTTTGTCAATCGAATATTGGTATCCGCCAGGTTATATTGGAAAAGATAGCTCGTATCAGGAGAACTGGTATTTGTTGAAACATATAATATAGAATCATTCGGAGATATAGCTGCTCCACCAATCAAAGGAGTTTCAAAACTTTGTGAAATGTTTATTGGGTTTGAAATTACTCCTGTGCATCGGTCAAAATCAAACAACTCAATTATACCAGCTCCACCAGTGGCAACAAGCTTTGAACCATTACTGTTAAAAAAGAGTTGCTTACGAAAACCCGGATGCAACGAGCCTGCTTTTTGAATAGTGTAATTATTGATACCAGTCGGGTCAATTAAATAACTATAGAATGTATCTGAAGGGGCTATGTTTCGCCGGAAAAACAACCACCAGTCCCGCCCATTACCATGTTTAATAGCCGTTAAACCATCATCAATTTTAAATGGTTGAAGCCGGATATTTTTCTGTGTTACTGCTCCTAATCCACCATTCAAATTCATATCGACTAAAGAATAGTAAAGTCCCGAATCGCCACTATTAGTTACTCCAATTGAAAACAAGTAAAAAGTATTATTACCACTAGGATTAGGCACGATCACTAATTCATAGAACCATCCCTGTCCTACAATTGAATCACCGTTTTGCATCAATTGGTGATTACTTGACCACACTTGTGTTGTATTTCCAATTCTGCCCGCCTGCGCATTCGCATAAAATAAAAGCGAACCACTAGTATCTGCAATTGAACAACAACTTCCTCTGTTTCTGACGCTAGATGTAAATGTCGTCGGTGGTGACTGATTAAAATCAATTCCGGCACTATCTCCAAAACACCAGATATTGCCTTGCTTTTGGGAGTACAAACTGAAATAATTCAGTGTTAAGAATAATATGATCAGAATTTTTTTCATAGAAAAAACAGGACGCATAAATGCGACCTGTTAAAGTTAATCATTTTACGATTACCAGCTTTTGATAATCAACAATTTTCTCATCAATTATGAAACGGCAATTATATACCCCATTCTTAAATCCCGATGTCTTTATTGAATGATAGGTCGTTAGTATTTCCGATGCAAAAATCATTTTATTCAATTGATCATAAATTTCAAATACACCTTTCTCTTCTTGCTTTAAAGGGTACTCATAAATGACAGTTTCACTGGCAGGATTTGGATATAATTTTCCGAATCCCTCTTCGCCTTTTACAATCGGATTACGTTTTCGTAAGGATATCATGTTATCTTCTATATCCAAATGAAGTATTGCACGAGCCCAGTAAACAGCTTCACCTCCTGATGATGGATATTGAAAAGCAATGTTCTCCAAAAGAGATATCTGAAGTGAATCCGGTAAGGTATCATTCATTTCGCAATGCAAATAAATTTCATTTACTATTTTTTTATTTTCTTCAATTGTATTTTGATGAACAATGGTAAGATTTTTTAAATATGCCTGTGCAAAATCACTATTCTTTACGAAATCCTTTACATCATCAAATGCTCCAATATTTCCTGTTCGAAGCGAGTTATAGAGTTGCTGAAAAACCTGATCCTCCGGTAAACCTCGATTGAGCAATGAAGGATTTTCCTTTATTTTTTCATAGAAAAACTCCTTGTTTTCATATTTCATTTCGCCATTGAAATCAGAATATTGTATCAAATCATAGGCAATGTCTTTTAAATCTTCTTCTATATTATTGCTGATCTGAACAAGGGTTGGATCTGGACAAGAACCATGTGGAGTTAAATCAATATCGTTAATAAAATTTGCAATATGCGGATTAGGATTATAATTGTTATCTATCGATGCATCATAATACCAGTTAATACCATTCAAAGGATTATCACCCCACACCCTGTACCAACTCGGATCTACCTGATTATTCCAATAATTATCCCATGATTCAGTTGGGACCCTTGATCAGATTGTGAAGAATTATCTAAGAACACACCATTGAAATTATCGAGCATTACATTGCAATGCAATTCAGTGTTCTCACATTGACCACCAAATTTAATGCCTTGTCCCATCTTACGAAGGTTGTTTCCATAAACATACGCATTCGTCGTTTTGTCTATTGAAATTCCACGCATGATTTCCGGCATTGAAGGATCGGGATCGATGTAGCGATAGACTTCATTCAACAACACATAACTATCATTGCAATTTTCTAAAGAGATGGCTTCATTAAAGCCTAATGTTGTCAGAGTGGAATTATCAGCAAAGAAATATATTCTGTTTCTTTTGCCCACAATTGCTTTTGGAACGTTGCGACAGAGAATTCCTGTTGTAGCATTAAAAATCCAGTTCGATTCAATACGAAGGTCAATGGAATTACTGCTTGGATTTTCAACTCTGATTGCTGTGTTTTTAATAACATCAGGAGTAATTGGATAGTTGAAATAATTATTATTTATTTCAATATTCCCGCTGTTATCATAACAATGAACACCCGTTCTGAATTGTCGTATCATGTTATTGTTAATTTTAAGATTACTGCATCGCGCAACATAGATTCCGGCGTAATTACTTGAAATACTATTATTGTCAATATTCAATCCAATAATTTTATTGGCCGATATTCCTATTCTCCAGTTTGATATTGAATTATTATTAGGCACAGCAGGAGATCCGATCCTAATCGATTGCAAAAAATTACCACTTGTTCCTGAAGCAGAAATTGCTGTACATTTGATTGGATAGTTAAAAGTATATGGTAGAACTTCAAAATTATTATTATACACTTCTATATCACTTGAAACAATATTTAATCCAATTTTTGCATTTCTTATATTATTCAAGAAACCCTGCCCTATCCCGGTGCCCATAACAAGACCTGAAACATTTTCAACTACAATGTGAGAACTTGTCAATTCTCCGACATGCGGAAGTTTAGAAATCTGTCCGGTAGTACAATCAAAAGTTGAAGATCGTATCCATGTAGTGCTCTGGTCATATGCTCCTGTTAGAAAATGAATTCCAATAAAATTATGGTCAAATGTACCATTGTCCAATTGCAAATTACCTTTATTCATTAAAACTGCTTCTAAGGCATCTTCTATTCTTGAGTCTTGAATTATTATTGTACCACCGTTATTAATAATTCCGTTCCACATATTTGCACATGCATGCAAGTAACTATTTGTTGAGATAGTTAGAACTCCTGTTGACTGTACCGTAATTTTCCGGCTTGAACTTATGGTTAAATCAAGGTTTGCAAAATGTACATTAGAATGAATTTCTACATCATGATCTAAACTTTTTATACCGAAATAATATCCGGAGGGAATAATGGTAACTTGTGAACCTACAATTTCCCCACTAGGAACATAACAACAATTTATATCATCAGTTACTGTTACTGAAGTGGGGCTTTGACAACCGTTTCCGTCAGAAACAGTATACGGATATGTTCCCGCTAACACTGAAAAATTTCCTACACCAGTATATGATCCAGTACCACCTGATGCTGTAACTTGAACAGTTGAATAACCTCCTGTACATCCAAGTTGAATTACTGTTGCCGATGCAACAAGTAGTGTTGGTTCTGAAACCGTTATCGTTGTTGATGTAGAACATCCATTTGCATCACTAACAGGGTAAGTGTACGTTCCTGCTGTGACAGTAAACGAACCAGTTCCTGTGTATGGAGCTGTTCCGCCAGTAGCAGTCACAGTAACTGTTGATGAGCCACCATTACAAAGAATTGTAGTAGCAGATGATGATGCTGCCAATGCACTTGGTTCATTCACAGTAATTGAAGTTGTTAAAGAACAACCATTATCATCTGTTACTGTATAGCTATAAGTTCCAGCTGCTACAGTGAAAGTTCCAGTTCCGGAATACGGAGCTGTTCCACCCGTTGCTGAAACTGTTACTGTCGTTGATCCACCATTACAGGCAATTGAAGTCCCTTGTGTTGAAGATGCAATTAATGCTGATGCAGGTTGAGAAATTGTAATTGAACCTGTTGCAACACATCCACTCGCATCCGTTACTGTTACATTATAGATGCCTGCAGCTAATCCACTTATTGTAGCTGTAGTAGTTGCATTCGGATCATCCCATAGATAAGTAAATGTTCCTGTTCCGCCACTTGTAACTGAAACCGATCCTTCACCATCTTGCATGCCAAAGCATGTTACATCTTGTTGAGTGGTCTGTAGATTGATTGCTGATCCCGTACCTGTAATGGTGACCTGATCCTCTGTTGTGCAATTATTATCGTCTGTAACAATTATAGTGTATTGGCCTGGACATGCATTTGATAATGTGGCATTCGATCCGCTTAATACCCAAGGAGCGCTAACAGAAAATGGAGGGAAATCTCCATCAACAAAAAATGTTGCCAATCCGGTGCAACCACAATCAGAAGTTAAATTCGATGGTTGAATAGGGTCAAGAATTATATCATTCGGACTACTTACTTGAGTAGATGCGGTTGAAGTACATCCATTGTTATCAGTGACCCTTACTTCATATGTTCCAAATCCGAGATTCGCAATTGACAAGGATGTTTGAGCCGGAATTGTATTCCACAAATACTGATAAGGTGATGAACCACCTGCAACTGAAACACTTGCTGAACCAGTTTCACTATTGAAACATCCGGTAGCATCAGATGAACTCATTGTCAAATTCATTGAAAGCGGATTCCCTACTGAAACCATCTGAGTTCCCCAGTTACAGGAACCATCAGAAATTCTTATGAAATAATTTCCAGCACTAAATCCAGGAATCGTATAAGGTAAACTGTGATATTCGTCAAAGAGAATTGTTGGAACTTGAATACGATATAATCCGATTGCACCTGAAATACTTAGTTCAATCGTTCCATTAACTCCATTGTGGCACGACGGATCTGTTGGTAGAGCATTGAAAGTTAAAGTTGGAGGTATTCCAATATCAAAGGAAAGTGATTCAACACATGTGCCTTGTACTGAGACAAAGACAGTATAATGACCTGCACTTAAATTTGAAATAGTATGTTGTAAACCAGCAGTCCAGTTTAACCAATAAGTTCCAATACCATCTGTGTATGATGCATGTACAACACCTCCTGGGCTATTAATTATAATTTCTTGCGAACCATCTGATGAACAGTCCGCTGATGGTGGACGATAAAAACCTAGGGATAAAACTGGATTATCTCCATCAGAATCATAATTGCGT
Organism: Bacteroidota bacterium; assembly: GCA_016711505.1. Classification (NCBI taxonomy): domain Bacteria; kingdom Pseudomonadati; phylum Bacteroidota; species Bacteroidota bacterium. The sequence continues at coordinate 8,128 of JADJSV010000015.1, forward strand.
CTGATTTCACGAGTACACCCAGTCGGAGTAGTAACTGTTAAAAAATAACCCCCATCAATACTTGTCGTTATTTGATCTAAAGTTGAACCAGTATTCCATAGATAAGTTACACCACCAGGCCCTATTGAGGAAGGGGTCGTGTTTAATACCGGTCCAACATAAAGTATTGCAGGACTAACACTACAATCAATTAATATATCAACGTATGGATTTGGATGAACAGTCACTGGAATAGAATTTCCTGAAACACCAGAACAAGATCCTCCAGTTATTTCGCAGGAATAAAGACCGCTAGTTGTAGCCAAGTAATTTTGACTTGTTGCGCCGGAAATTGTGTTACCATCCTTCATCCAGCGGTATGAGTTTCCTGTGGGCGCATGAAGTTCTACGCTACCTCCTTCACAAAATTCACTTTGACCTATTGCAGTAATTGCAGGTCCAGAATTTAGAAATAAATCTTCCTCATACAGATACGAGCAACCTCCGGCATAAGTTAAACGCATTTGGACTGTATAGGGATCTGAATAATCATTCATTAATGAGGGAATTGCTAAAGCAGTTATATCTGGAGCTGCATTGGGTGTTGTTACATCTGTTGGATTCCAAACCCCAAGTGCAGGTGTAAAAGTTGAAGTGACATTCCAACCTGTAGTTGGCCAAACATTAAGGCCTGACCTTAATATTCTGAATTCAATTTGTATTCCAGCTTCACAAGGACCTATGTATTGAAAATTTATGTCGGCATTACCTGATGTACACCCAGGGTCATCTGCAATGAAAATTTTTGGATTATCAAGCACACCATTCATTTGACTTTGAGTGTACCAAATAATTCCGCCTGGATGAATAGCATTTTCTCTTGGTTCACTCATCACAGGAATCCAGGTATAACGTTCTAAATACCATTTTCTGTAATAAATTTTTTCTGCTTCGAAAATATTTTGAGAACTCGTTTCATCAAACCAAGGCCCCCAGTAATTATCATAAGAATAATTGGAAATTTTTTCAGCACTAAAAATGGTGTGGATGTCTGTATTATTATCAGTTGTTCCATATGGCAATTGAGCTCCATTAAGATGTTCTAATAGCCATTGCCAATCACCATCTAGTCCTGCATCAATATTCGCATACGGATAGCGATGATATGAATATGGACAAATTCTATCTAGTAATCTTGGAAATGCATTTCCTCCGATACAGGTCGTACCTGTTGGAGGTATTCCACCTGAACCATCGAGTAAAGATGCGTAATCTTGCATAAAAGTATTTCCAATACGATAATAAGGATCTGTATAAGCTTGAGTTCTCATATATTCATTATCAGTTTCTGCGAATCCATGAAGGGTATTATAATTATCAGCTAGACTTCTCATTGCACGTAAGGTCGGCAAAAATGAAGGAAAAACCTTGCATCTTCTCCCCTAGGGAATGCTGTTCCATTGCTACATGGGCTACCTGGTGGATTAGAACAACCAGCGTCTTCGGAAAATCCTTCTGTGCAACAATAGTCGTTACAAGTTGGATCAATGGTTGTACCAGCCGGCATGAATCCATCAAGAGTTGATCTCCAGAATTCATACTCTATATTCAAATAATTAAAATATGAATGGCAAAGTCTTCTTTCATTAGGTTGTATATCGCCAAAGTGGGTTGCACGATAATAAAATTTGAGTTCCTCTGCATTGTAATATTCAGGTGTTCCTTGAACCAGATTTGAATCTTCAATTATTAATAAAGTAGAATCAAACAAAGAAGAAGTCCTTTCAGCAAGCGGAATTATTATTGGAGGTGTTGGATGCAAAAAATTCTGTTGAAAATCAAAAACTCTATTAAAGCCATTTTCTGATCCAGCCGTAGCTGCAATTTGGTCAATACAAAACTCTTCTCTTGCTTTGTTCATAAAGCGACATAAATGTTCTTCAGCATCTATTTCCCTCCCTCGATTTTCATCCCAGATCATAACATTTCGTCCAATTAAATATCTTAAGTCCAGCAATAGTATCAAAGTAATATGGTTATCCCGGCAATACCCTAGAAATGCATCTTCCTTTTCAAATATCCCATCATGATTAACATCCGTACCAAGCATGGAACTTTGCGGGTCAACCCTAAAAGGGGCTCCATTATTCCAACTAATTGGATCTATCGAAAAAATCGATTGACATAAATTCCGCGATGAGGATTTGGTTCAGGAACATAGGCTTGCTGTACTTGACAATTTGCCGAAAACGAAATAATAATAAATAGAAACAATAACAGTTTTTTCATAGGAGATTAATTTAATTTATAAAGAACAATAAGTACACAATCGTAGTTCAATTTTATCAATTAGGTAAACTATATAAAGCATAATTAAAAATCCATACATTTCTGTTTCTGGAATTCAGGCCTTCATTTCAATAATCGCAAGAAACTATTTATTACCAATCAATTTCCTCCCATTCCAAATTGCATATAGCAATGGTCGAAATGAAAACTCATAGTGCGAAACAATCAAACTAATCCGAGTGTAGGTCCAGATTTTTGTAATATGAAAACTAATTTAAATAGATACTGGTAAAGTGGGTCAATACTTATCAAATGAAATTATTAAAATCCGAATCATCAAATAAATTTATTATAACTTTTCAACAATTGTGAAATTACTCTATAAATCAAATACTGTATTGATAAATTAACTAAAAGCAAATGATCATTAATACATAATAATTTCTTATTCCGAAAAAAGCGAATTTCACATTCTATAAATTCAGCCACTTATAATAATTCTGGCGGCTTCGCTTTTAATTTCAATTTAGGCTTTGGTTTCAAGACCATATCATTCAGATCTATCTTTTACAAGTGTCATCAGGCATTCATGTAGTCAATAAAGTCACAGGATATAGTTTATGTAAAAGACTTGCTAATCAATAATAATTCGCCAAATGAAAGGTAATTTCCGGAAATAAAATAAATTCAGAAAATTTCGCAAAAAAAAGAAAAAAAAAAAAAGAAAAAAAAAAAAAGAAAAAAGAAAAAAGAAAAAAAGCAAGATTTTCTATACGAAGTTTCATTGTTTTAAAGGCATTTTACTTTATTTGCGGGAAAAGCGGAAAATTTTTATCCAAATTTTCTCGATAGAATTGCTTAAATATGTGTTTTGCGTAATTTTCGAAAAAAAAGAAATATTTTCGCAATTCAAGGAATTCAACAATACCTGCATATTGTTGATGTATGAAGTAGTAATAGATGGATAAAAATATAAATCAAATTCATTCACGTTTTCTCACGAAAATAATCAAACCCTTAGCTCTTTTGAAATTTAAGTTAGTGGAGCAACTTGCCATGGACAATGATGTAAACGACCTATTAAAGGAAGCAGAAGACTTATCTATTGCCTTCAACCATTTTCCGGAAATCAACAAACTTGAAGGATTGAACAGAGAAAAAATGAAAAAGGAATCACTACCATATCAAATTATGTTCGATCTAGGAAATGGTTCAAAGCACGGTGGCACAGATTTAAGAAAAATTGAAGAGCAAAATTCTTTGCACATTGGCTCCGCTTTTGAAATCAATGAAAAGATGCAATTTGGATTTCTAGGAAATGAAATTTACATTAAACACTTTAAAGGAAGGTTTGATTTCTTAGAAACAGCAATTTCAGCAGCGACTTATATTGGTAATTTAATCGAAATTAAAACAGAAATCATTCATGAACAGAGAATGGCAAAATTATTTACCGAAGAGGTTGCTTTAAAAGTATCTACGAAATACCAATTTAGTTTTTCATCATGGTCATTTCACTTTTACAGAAGAGATTCAAATGGAGTTCTTCAACCATCTGACTTGAATGGCAGCGCCACCATAAAATTATGGACATCATTTACATCGGATTCAAATGGATTTAGATGGGAGTAGAAATTCTGTGAAAATAACAATTTGAAACCATAATATTTAATATAATTTACCCTTTATACTTTGCAAAGAAGGTATTGTCATGAAGCAATCCCTTTAAGCAGATATTAATTCAATTTCCACCCTGTTAGGAAATCATAATTTTCTCCTAGTTTTATGGGAAACATAAATTCACATTTAAAGATCATAAATTTTCGAATCTAAAATGATTATGCTTTTGAAAAGAATATTGTTGGATTAAATACAATCCGGAAAATAATTCCTGCAAATTCGTAAATTCCGAAAATTCCGCAAGAAAAAAAAAGAAAAAAAAGTAAGAAAAAAAAGAAAAGAAAAAATTTCCTCTAAATTTTAGCTGACTTTATAGCACTTTCCGTTTTTTCCGAAATTTGCGGAAAGTTTTCCGGAATTTTTATCGTAAAATACGCCGAAATCAATGTTTTACTAAATTTTCGGAAAAATCGGAAAATAAATAGTGAAACTCCTCTTACACTTCTAAAATTAAATTGAAAACCAGTCCATATTTAAACACGGACTGGCTCAAGTCAATTATAACTCTAATATTCTTAATGTGTCACCTGTACCTTCTTCAATATGACTAAATCATCTGTA